>DASUDU010000208.1:0-6454 GCA_036275435.1 Usitatibacteraceae bacterium
TCCATGCCCAAGTCGTAGTACTTGAGATCGATATCGAGGTAGGGAAGGATGAGTTTTTCGCGAATCATCTGCCAGATGATGCGGGTCATCTCGTCGCCGTCCATCTCAACGACGGGGTTCTTGACTTTGATCTTGGCCATGGGCAATCCAGTGCAATGTAGGTTGAGGGGAAGTCGCAATGCGCGGCACCGCTGTTGCGGTGCAGCAAGAGGGCGATTATAGCAAGGCGACTTTTTGCCGATTCCGGGGTCAGATCAACAAAACCCGAGGATTGGCGCGGGTTTCCCGGCGTTTTTCCCTAACAGGCGCGTCGGATTAGGGTTTTTCCCAATCCCGACTGCGGACCGACGTGCGGACGCAAACAAGGAACGGATCCAATAATAGGCCAGTCGTCCATATCGGTGCCCGGGAGTCCCGGCCAAATAGCGGTCTGCCGGATCTCCCGCGCTGTACGATTGGCGTGGAAAGTAACGACCCGCCTGGCAGCAGCTGGCGGTCAAACGCATTTCTCAAATCCGGGCTCGCAGCTGCGTCCGCTGCGAGGCGCGCAAGTATTCGACAAAGCGCCGCGCCGCCGCACTGACCGCCTGGTCGCGCCTCCAGACCACCGACCAGCGGCGGCGCAACGGAAAACCCATCACGTCCAGGATCGCCACCGCACCATTGCCGCGCGGCAGGTCGACCGGTAGCGAAAGCCGCGAAATCACCGCCAAACCAAGTCCGGCCGCGGCCGCATGCTTCAAGGCCTCGTTGCTGCCGAGATTCATCGCGACATTGGGCACAAAGCGCCGCGCCTGGAAATGCTGCTCCGCGGCCATGCGCGTGCCGCTGCCCGTTTCGCGCATCAGCCAACGCTCGTCCTTGAGGCGTGATAACGCAATGCGCTTCCCGGCAAACGGATGCCCGGCAGCGGCGATCACCACCAACGGGTTGTCCAAGAACGGCACCTGTTCGAGGTCCAGATGCGGCGGGGCCAACATCATCACGGCGAGATCATCGCGGTTCTTTTCCAGCCGCGCGACGACACGGTCGCGGTTTTCGATCGCGAGCTCGATTTCCACCCCGGGGTGCGCGGCCGCGAAGGGTCCGATCAGGTCGGGCACAAAATACTCGGCCGTGGTCACCGCCGCAATGCGCAGATGTCCGCGTTCCAGCCCGTGGATCTCGGCCATGCGTGCGTCGAAACGCTGCCAGCAAGCGCCGAGTTCTACCACTGTTTCGTGCAGGACCTTGCCGGTCTCGGTCAGGCGCACACCACGCCCGGCCGCCTCGAACAGGGGTTCGCCAATGGCCTCGGCCAGTTCGCGCAATTGCACGCTCACTGTCGGTTGCGTGATGTGGAGTTCCGCCGCCGCACGTGTGATGGAGGACAGCCGCGCGGCGGCTTCGAAGGCCCGCAATTGCTGCGACGACACGCGGCGCAAGTGACGCAGGCCCTTACTCATAGTTTATTGTCAATGCAAATGATGAATTATAAGTATTTTACGCTATGTATTAATTTGCCTAAAGTGCGCTTGTTTTTCACCCGCCGAAGGAAACCGCCATGCCCACCCCGCTCGATTCCGCCCTGTCACTCGCCACCGCACCGAGCCGTCAGGCCGCGCCGCATGCCGCACCCGTATTGGCCACACCCGTCACGCTCGCCTATGGCGACGGCATTGGCCCGGAAATCATGCGCGCCACGCTTGCCATTCTGGAAGCGGCTGGCGCGCGCATCGCCCCCGAGGTGATCGATATCGGTGAACGCGAGTACCTCACCGGAAACCTGTCGGGCATTCCGGCCTCTGCCTGGGAGAGTCTGCGCCGCACCCGCGTGTTCCTCAAGGGGCCGATTACCACACCCTCGGGGAAGGGTTACAAAAGCCTCAATGTCACCATCCGCAAGACGCTCGGCCTCTATGCCAACGTGCGTCCGTGCGTGAGCTACGCGCCCTTTGTCGCAACCGCGCACCCGAAGATGGATGTGGTCATCGTGCGCGAGAACGAGGAGGACCTTTACGCCGGCATCGAACATCGCCAGACCGACGACGTCGTGCAGTGCCTCAAGCTCATCAGCCGGCCGGGTTGCGAAAAGATCGTTCGCTACGCCTTCGAGTATGCAGTGGCCCATGGCCGCAAGAAGGTCACCTGCATGGTCAAGGACAACATCATGAAGATGACCGATGGCCTCTTCTATAGGGTATTCGAGGAGATCGGCGCCGAGTATCCGGCCATCGTGAAGGAGCGCTACATCATCGACATCGGCGCGGCGCGCATCGCCACGCACCCCGATCGCTTCGATGTGATTGTGACGCCGAACCTCTACGGCGACATCATCAGCGACGTGGCAGCCGAAATCACCGGCAGCGTCGGCCTGGCGGGCAGCGCCAACATCGGCGACCACGTGGCGATGTTCGAAGCCATCCACGGCAGCGCGCCCGACATCGCGGGGAAAGGCGTTGCCAATCCGTCCGGTTTGTTGCTGGCGGCGGTGATGATGCTGGTGCACATCGGCCAGCCCGAAGTGGCCGCCCGGATTCACAACGCGTGGCTGCGGACCATCGAGGACGGTATTCACACCGGCGACCTGAAGGGTCCGGCGACGGCTTCGACGGTGGGTACCGACGCCTTCGCCGAAGCCGTCAAGGAACGACTCGGCGAATTGCCGCAGCGCTTCGCGCCGGCGCAGTGCGCGTCGCGCAAGGCCGTCAACAAACCGGCTACCGCAGTGCGTGCACAGACGCGCGCAAAAAAGGAGTGGGTCGGCAGCGACTTGTTCATCCACGCCAGCGATGTGGCGCCCGCCCAGCTTGCGGCCAGGCTTCAGTCCGTCGCTCCGGGTATTGCGCTGCAGATGATCACCAACCGTGGCGTCAAGGTCTGGCCGGGCGGATTTCCGGAGACCTTCTGCACCGATCACTGGCGTGCGCGGTTCATGGCCGAGTCCGGTCAAACGCTGGACACGCTGGGGTTGATCGAACTCCTTTCAAAACTCCATTCCCGCGGAGTCGACGTCATCAAGACGGAGAACCTCTATCAGTTCGACGGTGAACCGGGGTTCTCACTGGGACAGGGACAGTAGGAAAGTCCGGTCAGCGTTCGAGCAGGGCAAAGCCGAAGTTGCGACCCATTCCCTGCTTGAACGCGAGGTGAATCCAGGTCATGGCGAAGGGCTCGAGATAGCGCGCAGCGGCAAGCGACCCGCAGTCCAGCGGCCTGAAACCGATCGATGCGGCCATGTCCATCACACGCGTGCGCGCGGCCCTGTCGTCGCCGCAGACCGGCATCATCAACGTTCCGTTGGCATAGCGGGCGTCGGCCATGTTTTCCGCGCCCGTGGTGTTGAAGGCTTTCACCACGCGCGCACTTCGCGCCCGCCGGGCAATGTCCTCGGCGCCCGAATCGGTGGTGCCGATGGTGAGCCCCGCCAAGCCCGGCGCGAGCGGATTGGTGGCATCCACCAGAATCTTGCCCTGCCAGTCCGCTACGCGTTCTGCGATGTCCAGCGCGGACGCATGCGGCACCGCGAGGATGACGATTTCGTTCAGACGAATCGCTTCGTCCGCATCCGTCACGCGGGCCTTCGCGCCGAGTTTGGCGACGGCATCCGTGTACCTGGCAGGGTCGGGCACACCAAACACGACCGATTCGCCCGCGCGAATCAGCGCCCCGGCGAGGGCCATGCCGACGTTTCCGGCACCCAGAATCGAGATTCCCATGAAATGCGCTCCTTCGAACGTGTTGTTGAAGTCTAGCGGCCGAGCGCCTCGATCACGCAACGCGCGGTCGCCTCGCCAGAAAAATTCTGCTGCCCGGTAACGAGATTGCCGTCGCGCACAGCGAACTCGCGCCACAGGCCGGCTTGCACATAGTTGGCGCCCAACGACTTGAGCTTGTCTTCGATCCGCCACGGCATCACGTGCTGGCCGCGCGGCAACATCCCGTAGGTCCACACGGCATTGTCCGCAAAGTCTTCTTCCACGTTGGCAAAGCCGGTCACGGTCTTGCCCTTGACCAGCGGCTCGCCATTGGACAATGTCGCATAGGCGAGTACTGCCGTGCCATGGCAGAGTGCGGCGGCCACTTTGCCGGATTCGAAGAATGCGACAAATTTCTGCTGCAAGGCCTGCGCTTTTTCGAAGGTAAACATCGGTGCCTGTCCGCCTGCCACGACAATCGCGTCGAATGCGCCCACTTCGATCTCGCGGACCGCGCGGGTGTTGTCCACCAAGGATTTGAGCTTGGGGGTGTGGAGGAACCCTTGGGTGATCAGGTCGCTGGCGCTGTAGCCGCTGGCGTCGTTGGGGTCGCTCATCGCGTCGGCCTCGCAGCGCCCACCCGCGGGGCTGAAAACTTCCACGTCATAGCCGTGTTCGGTAAAAACAAAATAGGGGTGGGTCAATTCGCTCCACCAGAAGCCCACCGGCCATCCGGTGGAAGTTGAAACGGCGGGGTTCGAGATCACCAGCGCGATGCGCTTGCGCGCCGACGGATGACGCATATTGGGGTCTTTGAGGCTCATGGTCGTGTCCTGTGTTGGGGATACATGACCGCCAATATGCGCCTCGCACGATATATGATAAATATCTATACTTGAGACTCTTTGTTGTAAAAATAGGCAACAATGGAAACTCGCACATTGCGCGCATTTGTCAAAGTGGTCGAGGCTGGAAGCTTCACGCGCGCCGCCGACGTGCTCGGCACGCAAAAGGCGCACCTGTCACGCGTCATTACGCAATTGGAACGCGAGCTGGGTTCGCGGCTGCTGGTACGCACCACGCGCGCGCTCTCGCCGACCGAAACAGGACGCGAGTTCTTCGAACGCGCACAGGCCATCCTCGCCGCCATCGAAGATGCCGAGCGCAGCGTCGCCGAAACGCAGGACGAACCGCGCGGCGTGTTGAAACTGACCTGCGGAGTCGAGTTCGGCTTGTTGGCGGTCAGCGGCTGGGTACGAAGCTATCTGACGCGTTACCCGGCGATGCGGGTCGAAGCCGAATTCACCGGCCGCCTCGTTGACCTCGTGCATGAGGGGATCGACCTCGCCATCCGCATCGGCCCGCTGGCCGATTCCACGCTGGTGGCGCGGCCGTTGGGACAATTGGATTACGGCCTCTTTGCCGCGCCCGGCTACTTGATGCAACATCGTGCGCCGACCCGACCCGCTGAGCTCAAGAACCATGAGTTGATCGCCTTTGCGCACGACTCGCGCGTCATGCAATGGATGCTATCGAACGGCAATCAGCAGGATCGTATCGGCGTCTCCGCGCGCCTCAAGGTCAACAACAGCTTTGCGGTACGAGATGCTGCCGAAGCGGGGTTGGGGATCGCGCAGCTTCCACTATTGATTGTGGCGGATGCGCTTCGCGCTAGGCGATTGGTACGCGTACTTCCGGACTGGTCAGCGCCGCCGATGCCGGTACACGCGGTCTATGCCAGCGCCAAGTTCCTGAGCCCCAAGGTACGGACGTTCGTTGAGCTGGCGAGGGAAGCGTTTCGGGCGGGCTGAATTGCAAGCAGTGCCACCAAGAAAAACGCCCCATCAAGGGGCGTTTTGGAACTTGGTGGCCTGGGGCGGAATTGAACCACCGACACAAGGATTTTCAGTCCTCTGCTCTACCAACTGAGCTACCAGGCCGGAAAACGGGCAGCAAGCCCGCCATTATAGCCGCTGGCGCGATCCATTCCAACCCCTCGCGACATCGTAAAAAGAAACGGGGCAGCCATGCTGCCCCGTTTGACTAACCAACGCTTGCCGCCTACTTCTTCGGCGCGTCCTTCTTCGGTGCATCCTTCTTCGGCTCTTCCTTCTTTTCCGGCTGCTTGGCGATGATCAGGTCCTTGATCGCGTCGTATTCGGCCTGGGTAAGGACTTTCTTCTTGACCAGGTCGTCCTTGCCGCCCCACGGACGGCCGGCAATGATGGCCTTGGCCTTGGCTTCGCCGATCTTCGGCAACGATGCAAGATCCTTGTCGGAAGCACTGTTGAGATCCATCGGTTCCTTCTTGGCGTCGGCCTTGGCATCCTTGGCGGGTGCAGCCTTCGCATCGGCTTTCGCGTCCTTGGCGGGCGCGGCCTTTGCATCGGCCTTGGCCGCCGGGGCCGGAGCTGCGGCCGGCTTGGCCGGTTCCTGTTTCTGGGCGTACGCAGCGCCCGACAAGCCGATCAGCATCGCTGCGGCGAGGGTGGTGAGTCGTTTCATGGTTTCTCCTGTTGTGAAAGTCGAGTCAGTCGGGCACGGCCCGGGATCGAGGATCCTCCGAAAAACGCGCCGCCGGTATTAGATCACAGGAGCAAAATTGACGCCTGAAAACCGGTCGCGCGTGGCTCGGCAGCCGCCTAGAATCAACGCCATGGATCACAAACGGTTTACCGAGCGCCGCGACGAGTTCTGGCGCGCCTTTGCCAAACGCGACCCGAGCTACGAAGGCGTGTTCTTCGTCGGCGTGAAAACCACCGGCATTTTCTGCCGGC
>DASUDU010000209.1:0-6786 GCA_036275435.1 Usitatibacteraceae bacterium
AACCGCGAAGTGCGCAGGATGTTCGAGGCCGTCGGCCTGACGGTTTCGCGCCTGATCCGCACGCGCTTCGGGTCCATTTCCCTGCCGCCGCGCCTCAAGCGCGGCATGTTGCTGGAGTTGACCCCGGACGAAGTGCGGCGCGTGCTGGTCGACGCGGGAATGGCCGAACTGGCCGGGGCGTCCGAAGGTCGGCGTGCGCGTCCGCCGAAAGGGCGCGGCGCCCGGCCGAACCAGATGGTCAAGGTGTCTGCCGCCCTGCCGCGGGGCGGCGGCTCGCCGGGTCCGGGCGCCGACGACCGGCAGCCGGGCAGCGGCGAAGCCAAGGTTCGCAAGAATCGTCGAGGCCGACGCGGGCGCCCGCTGGCGGCCGGAGCGATCCGTCCCCCGGTGGAAGAAGGGTTCGGCAACCGGAATGTGGAAGACGTGGCGCAGCCGGCCCAGGAAACGCCAAGCGTTGGGAGCGCTCCGGACGGGATGCCTGCGGGCAACGCCGTGCCGGGACCGCGTACCGGACGGCGCCGCATGCGTCGCAATTTCCGTGGCCGCAACCGGCGCGGACCGCGCAAGGGCGGTGCTGGCGAGCCGGGAACCGGCGGTACCTCCGGCGGCGGCGAGCCGGGAAACAGCTGATTTACCGGTTTGCCGCTGGCTGCCTCGCCAGATCGGCTTCCTCCAACAGGAACACGATGTCGTCGCCGGCACTGACCTCCAGCCAGGTCATTGGCAGGTCGGGGAATGCCGCCTCGACGCCTTCCCGATTGAAGCCTGCTTCGACCACCAGCAGGCCCCCCGGGTTGAGGTGCGACCTCGCCGAGGCGAGGATGCGGCGGATGTGCGCGAGGCCGTCTTCACCCGAGGCCAGCGCCATTTCCGGTTCCCGCCGGTACTCCGGCGGCAGATCCTGCATGGACCGCGCGGTCACATACGGTGGATTGGTGACGATCAGGTCATAGCGGCGTGTGCCCAGCGCCTCGAACAGGTCGGACTGAATGAGCCGAATGCGCTCGTCGAGCGCAAAGCGCCCGACGTTGATGCGCGCAACGTCCAGCGCGTCCGGAGAAAGGTCGGCGGCATCGACCTGGGATGCGGGAAATGCCAGCGCCGCAAGGACGGCGAGACACCCGGAACCGGTGCACAGGTCGAGGACCGAGTGAACCGCGCCCGGATCGACAACCCATGGCGCAAGTGACTCGTGCAGCAACTCGGCGATGAACGAACGGGGCACGATCACGCGTTCGTCCACGTGGAACCGATGTTCGCCCAGCCACGCTTCGCGCGTCAAATAGGCCGCCGGAGTGCGCTCGGCGATGCGCCTTGCGACCAATTGTTCGATCGCGGCCTGCTCCGTGGGCGACAACCGGCGCGCCCAATTCGCGTCGAGCGCATCCGGCGGCAGGCCAAGCGCGTGCAGCGCCAGATACGCGGCCTCATCGAAGGCTTCCGGGAGGCCGTGTCCGAACGACAAGCCTTCCGAAACGAAACGGCCTTCCGTGGCTTCGACAATTTCACCGAGCGTGTTACGCATCGAATTTGACTTGGGTGGTTGCAGGCATTGGCGGGAGAGGCCGTTGTGGCGTCGCAAAGTTCTTGGCGGCAGCGGAAAGATGAGCAATCTCGGCGCGACGGCATTGTAGCAACGCGGCCAACCAATTCTTTGCGTGCATTGCATGAAACTCCTTGTCAGGCGCGGCGTTCCAGCCGAAAACGGCTGGAAAGCCGCGCCAGATCTAGGGTCTCATGAGCGGTTCCGCAGCACCAGCGCAACCCCGATTGCCGAGACCAGCAAGCCGCCGACGGCCAGCGGCGGCAGAAATTCGTCGAACAGTGCATACGCCATGACGGCCGTCACCGCCGGGGTGAGAAAGAACAGGCTGACCACAGCCGAGGCCGCGCCGTGGCGGATCATCAGGTAGAGCAGGCTGATGGCGCCGATCGACAGGACCAGCGACAACCAGAGCAGCGCAAACACGAATTGGCCGGTCCAGTGGACGGTTTGCGACTCGAATGCCAACGACAGCGCGGTGAGCACGGCCCCCGTGGCTGCGAACTGGATGACCCCGCCGGTGCGAATGTCCAGATGCGAACAGAATCGTTTTTGATACAGCGTGCCCAGGGTGATGCCGAGCAGCGCCACACCGGCAGCGGCAAAGGCGGGCCAGGCGGTGGTTGCGGCCGCGCTGCGCTGCTGCGAAAGCACGACCATCGCCACGCCTGCGAGGCCCAGCGCCATGCCGGTCTTTTGGCGCGCGCCAAGCCGTTCGCCCAGCGCGAAACGGGCAAGCAGGGCGGTAAGGATCGGCTGCAGGCCTGCGATCAACGCCACGTATCCCAGCGGCAGACCCCACTGGATGGCAAACAGCACGCCGCTCAGGTAGGTCGCGTGCACCAACAGGCCCGCGACCGCGGCGTGGCCGGCTTCGCCCGGGCTTGCCGGCCAGCGTGCGCCGGCCAACCAGGATGCCGCCAGCAGCAGTGTCACCACCAGGCCCATGCGCAAGGCCATGAACGTGAAGGGCTCGGCATACGGAATGCCCAGCCGCATGCCGACAAAGCCGGTGCTCCAGAGCAGCACGAACAGCGTCGGCGCAATGGCAAGCCAGCTCTGGGTGGTTGCAGACGGCGTTGGAGCTTGGCTCATGGCGTCAGTACGGCATCTGCGGCGATTACAATGGCGTTCAGGGAAATCCTCCAGACTGCCGTTCGGCTTGCAGCGCATTGTAGAAGATGAACCTTGCCCATTGGTTGTGGCGAACCTCGATGAGCCATGCGCAGCGCCCGGCCATGCTACTGGGCGATGCGCCGGTGATGACCTACCGCCAGCTGGCGGACGCAGCCGCTGCGTTTGCGCACGGAGTATCGGTCCGATGCGCGATTCGACCCGGCGACCGCATCGCAATCCTTGCGGCCAATACTCCGGAGTACCTGGTTGCGCTGTACGGCAGCTGGTGGGCTGGTGCCGTGGTGGTTCCGGTCAACGCCAAGCTGCATCCGCGCGAGGCCGCGTACATCCTGGCAGACTGCGCCGCCGCGCTGGTCGTCGCCTCGGCCGATTGGGCGGACGCGTTGCAGGTACAAGCGGCGTGTCCGGCGGGCGCGCAAGTGCTCGCAATGGGCGGCGCGCAATGGCAGGAGATCCTGGAATCACGGCCCGCCGGATTGTGTTCGCGCGATGCCGGAGACCTCGCATGGCTTTTCTACACCAGCGGCACCACCGGCCGCCCCAAGGGCGCGATGCTGAGCCATCGCAACCTGATGGCCATGACCTTCAACTATTTTTCCGATGTCGATGCCATTGACCCGGACGATGCCATCGTCCATGCCGCGCCGTTTTCACACGGTTCCGGTCTTTACAACATTCCCCATGTGGTTGCCGGCGCCGCGCACGTGTTCCCGCGCTCGAAGGGATTCGATCCGGCGGAAATCGTCGCGCTTTGCCAGACCCTGCATGGTGTGACGCTGTTCGCCGCACCCACCATGGTCAAGCGGCTGTCCGAGCACGTCGCCGCGGCCGGTGCATCGCTGCCCGGATTGAAGACCATCGTCTATGGGGGAGGGCCGATGTATGTCAGCGAGCTCAAGCGTGCGCTCGAACGCATCGGCGACAAGTTTGTGCAGATCTATGGTCAGGGCGAGAGCCCGATGACCATCACGGTGCTGTCGCGCAACCTGCATCGCGATACCGGACATCCGCGGCATGAGCAACGGCTTGCCTCGGTCGGGGTTCCGCACCACGGGATCGAAGTGGTCATCCGCGGGGAGGATGGTGCGGCCCTTGCGACGGGTGAAATCGGCGAAGTCACCGTGCGTGGTGATCCGGTGATGGCCGGTTACTGGAAGAACCCGGCGGCGAGCGCCGCGGCGCTGCGCGATGGCTGGTTGTGGACCGGTGACCTGGGCGCGATGGACGACGAAGGCTTCCTGACGCTCAAGGATCGCAGCAAGGACCTGATCATCTCGGGCGGGTCGAACATCTACCCGCGAGAAGTGGAGGAGGTGCTGCTCACCCACCCGGACATTGCCGAGGCCGCCGTGCTCGGTGCGCCGCACCCCGATTGGGGGGAAACCGTGGTGGCCTTTGTCGTGCTGCGGGCAGGCGCGCTGTTCGATGCCGCAGCGCTGGATGCCCATTGCCTTGGCCAGCTGGCGCGGTTCAAACGGCCCAAGCACTACCGGGTTGTCGCGGAGTTGCCTAAGAACCACTACGGCAAGGTCGTCAAGACCGTGCTGCGCGACCTGCTCAATGCGCAGCCCACGTCGCCCGCGGACCGGAGCGGCGGCCGTGTTTGAAGGATTCGCCACCCGCTCAATCACGGCCAACGGGGTCGCGATCCATGCGCGCGTCGGCGGCGACGGGCCGCCGCTGCTGTTGCTGCACGGCTACCCGCAGACGCATCTGATCTGGCATCGGGTCGCGCCGTCATTGGCCCGGCGTTACACGGTGATCGCCAGCGACCTGCGCGGCTATGGCCAGTCGGAAAAGCCGCCTGGCGGCGCGGACCACGCGGCCTACAGCAAGCGGCAGATGGCGCGCGACCAGGTGGAGATGATGCGGCAACTCGGTTTTGCACAGTTCGCGGTATGCGGGCACGATCGCGGAGCGCGCGTCGCGCACCGCATGTGCGTCGACCACCCGGACGCGATCCGCAAAGCCATGCTGCTCGACATTGCACCGACCCTGGCGATGTACGAAAACACCTCCATGGAGTTTGCCCGCGCCTATTGGTGGTGGTTCTGGCTGATCCAGCCGGCGCCATTTCCCGAGCAGATGGTGGCCGCCAGCCCGGAGGTCTTCCTGCGCCGCAAGATCGGTTGGGGCTCCGCAGGACTTGCCCCATTCACCGATCACACATATGCCGCGTATCTGGCCTGCGTCAGTGACCCGCCGACCATGCACGCCATGTGCGAAGACTATCGCGCTGCGGCCTCGGTCGATCTTGAACACGATCGAGCGGATCGTGCCAGCGGAAGGAAGGTCGCATGCCCGCTGACGGTGCTCTGGGGTGCGCACGGCGTGATCGGGCGCTGCTTCGATCCGCTGGCCGAGTGGCGAAAGGTTGCCGGGACGGTCGGTGGACATGCGTTGCCATGCGGGCATTACATTCCCGAGGAGGTTCCCGAATTGCTGATTGCCGAGATTGAAGCGTTCTTTGCCTGACGTATCATGGGCCGACGCCGGCCTGAAGGTTTTTTCATGAAGACGGCGGCCATCGTTTCGAAAGGACGACACAACGGATGGATACCTTCCCGCATGTAGTGGTCACTGGTGGACTCGGCGCCTTGGGTGGCGCCGTTTGCAAGAAGCTGGTCCAGGGTCGGTACGCGGTCACCGTCGTCGACCGGGTGCGCGATACGGCGGGTGACCACGCCGCGGCCGGGCCGATGCACCTCGAGACGGCGGACCTGGCGGATTCGGCATCGGCCAGCGCATGCGCGGCACGCATCCTGGCACGATCGGGTCGTGTTGATGCCCTGGTCAACATCGCCGGTGGCTTTGCCTGGGAGACCATCGCTTCCGGCTCAGCGGCCACTTGGGACTGGATGTACGAATCCAACGTTCGCTCCTGTCTCAATGCCTGCCGCGAGTTCCTGCCGACCTTGCTGCATTCGCCGCGCCCGCGCATTGTCAACATCGGCTCGTCCGCCGCGGCAAGGGCAGGTGCGGGCATGGGCGCCTACGCGGCGGCGAAATCGTCCGTTTTGCGCCTGACGGAAGCGCTGGCCGAGGAGCAAAAACTGTCGCAGCTCACCGTCAACGCGATCCTGCCGAGCATCATCGACACCCCGGCCAATCGACGTGAGATGCCGGATGCAGATTTCGGCCGTTGGGTCGCGCCGGAAGCGATCGCCGCTGTCGTGATGTTCCTGCTCTCCGATGCTGCGCGCGCCATCCATGGCGCCGGGATTCCGGTCACCGGGCGCGTTTGAAACGTGCGCACGGCGATGGATGATGCGCCGCTGGCCGAATTGCTGGCGCGGCTGACCGGGCAGCTGCTAATTGCGGCCAGGGATTCGATCGCCATTGGCCAGGACGAACTGGGCGCGGTGGGCGACCGGATCGCCAACCGCATGCTGGTCGAAGCGCTGGCGTCAATCCGGCCGGACGACTCGATCCTTTCCGAAGAGGACCGGCACGGTCATTTTCGGCCCGCCTGTGCGCGAAACTGGCTGCTCGACCCGCTCGATGGCACACGCGAGTATTCGCTGCGCGCGGCCGATCGCCCCGACTGGGCTGTTCACGTTGCGCTGGTTCGCGAGGAGTCGCCGATTGCCGCAGCGGTCGCGATTCCGGTGCGCCGGCGCAGTTACGCCACGCACACGGCTGCATTGCAATCCCGGCCGCGCGCGTCAAGCAATCGATTGGTCGTCAGCCGCACGCGAGCCCCTGCTGCGGTTCAGGACGTCGCGCAGGCGCTTGGGCTCGAGGTCATCCGCATGGGGTCCGCGGGGGCCAAGGCGATGGCGGTGGTCGAGGGCGATGCCGACGCGTATTGGCACAGTGGCGGACTGGCCGGCTGGGATGCCTGCGCACCCGTGGCTGTCGCGCGCGCCGCAGGGCTGCATGTATCGCACGCCGACGGCAGCGAGTGCCGCTTCCGCCACGATGGATCCTGGCGCGGCGACCTGGTGATCTGCGACAAGGCGATTGCCGATCGCCTTCTGCGTGCGATTCAGGGCACCACAAACGCGCCATGATTGCACCGCGTCTGGCGGCCGCGACCCTGGTCGTTCGCGCCGGAGCGTCCGGTATCGAAGTGCTGCTGTTGAAACGCAGCGCGCGCGCCAGCT
>DASUDU010000210.1:0-3872 GCA_036275435.1 Usitatibacteraceae bacterium
AAGCCGAGCAGTTTGTAGGTGCCATGCACCTCGAAACCACTGACCAGCATGAACAGGATCAGCAGCGCCTGCGACCAGTGCCAAAAGCGTTCGAAGCGTTTGAACAGGTAGATGCGTTGGCTCATGTGCGGTCCTCCGGCAGCTGTCTCG
Organism: Usitatibacteraceae bacterium; assembly: GCA_036275435.1. Classification (GTDB taxonomy): domain Bacteria; phylum Pseudomonadota; class Gammaproteobacteria; order Burkholderiales; family Usitatibacteraceae; genus UKL13-2. The sequence goes on from DASUDU010000210.1 coordinate 151, forward strand.
GCGCAACGGGCGGCGCTTCGCTCTTGTCTTTACCCTTGCGCCCGAAAAGCCGCATTGCGCCGTGGCCGGTCACGCCCAGCAGGGTGAAGAGCGCGAGCCCCCAGCCGGCGGTGTCGATGATCGGGTTGGCATCGCGCCCGGGAAGGTAGACACCGGTAACGCCGCCCAAGCGCCCGTCGCGGGCGTGGCATTCGACGCATCCGAGCGCCTTTTCCTTGGGGGCGACCATGTGGGTGATCGGCCAGTACATTTCGGTCCGAATGAACTCGTAGCGGCCCGAGAACGGTGCGCCCGATGCATTCATGCCGACCGGAATCGCCTTGTCCCAGTCGAGGTTCTTCCAAAACCCGGTATCGTCGTTGCCGGCCGTGTGCGGCGTGATCAGCGTCTTGTTGATCGGGTCGTAGGGTTGCGCGCCGCGAAACACCTTGACCGGCCAGATCAGCGACTGGCCGTCCGCCGCGCTGCCGCCGATGCGGTTGATTTGCGTCGGTTGCGCCGTCTTTTCGAACTTGTCGCTCAGCAGCGTGTAATCCACCCGTCCGTTGAACCACCTGTATTCCGGCGTGACGTTTTCGCCGAGCGTGAATTCCCCTTTGCGCGACTCGTAGGTGATGCGCCCCTTCGCATCGGTGCGCGTGATGGCCTTGCCATCCTGGTCGCGCTCGCCCGCCTTGGACCAGTCCCAGGTCATCTTGGTGGCGATACCGCCGCGCGCGTAACTCGGAATGTGGCAGGTCTGGCAGGCGACCGTCGTACCGTGCGCGTTCAGCCGCGGCTTGGTCTTGTGCGGGGCGTTGCCATGGCAGGAGACGCAGGATGCCGGATTGCCGTTGGCCTTGCCGCGAACGTGCGCGCCGCCGGTGTCCTTGGCCGTCGGCGTGTAGCGGCTGCCGGCAACGTCGTGGCTCGACCCCTTGTGACAGGTGGCGCAGGTGAAATCGAGGCCGGTTGCATCCATGTGCACGTCGAGGTCCTTGTCCGGTGCCGAGAGCGAGCTATCGAGGTCGCCGTGCTTGACACCATCGCCGCCGCCACCAAAGAAATGGCAGGCGCCGCAGGTGTCACGACTGGACTTGCCGACCTTTTGCGCGACCTTGGTCAGGTCGACAGCCCTGGCGATCTTCCCGGACCCTGGCGGGATCTCGGTGTCCTTGACCACTACATGCCCGGCCAGGCCGGGCGCCTTGCGATAGGCGCCTGTCGTGTCGTGGCAGACCAGGCAATCGACGTTTTCCTTCGATGCGAAATCGAAGCTCGCGTCCTTCCAGCCGTAACCGATGTGGCAGGTGTTGCACGAACCTTCATTCGACGCGATTGAGATGCAGAAATTATTGATCAGCGTCTTTTTTCCAAGCACCTGTCCGGTCTGCGGATTGGTGTATTCCCACTTCCAGTGCTTGGTCCGGTGGATTTGCCCGGCGGCCTCGGTGTGGCAGGCGATGCAGGCCTTGGTGACTTCGGGCCCGGAGCTGAATTCGCGCTGTAACTCCTTGAACTTGCCGTGATCGGCGGTGGTCAGCGCCTTGGGTGGAGCGGATTCGCCCTTGACGTCCTGGGCCAGAGCATTCGCCCAAGGGTGCCCGCAAATGACCATCAGAAGCAACATCGGTGCGACCGGCGCCCGTCGCACGCTGCCTGAAACCCGCGCCCATCCGAATTTCACGTCTTCTCCATCAAGGGGCCCGCATGCCGCAGCCCTGTTCCGATGGCTATGACTTTATCAATTTATATATTATTTTCCTTGTGATAGATCAGGAATCGCGCATTTATTCGACGGCGTCCGCCGGTCTCAGTTCTCCAGCGCTTGCATTTCCGCGTTGGCATAGCGCAGGCGGCCGGCGATGGTGCTGGCCAGGCCCTCCAGTAAATTGAGCGCGATCATTTTGTGGTCCTGCGCCAGCGCGTCGAAGTTGCGCCGGGACAGCACATACAGCTCGACGTCGTTTTGCGCCACCGCGTCGGCCGAGCGCGTCGCACCGTCGAGGAAGGCCAGTTCGCCGAAAAAATTGCCGCGGCCGAAGGTACTCAGGTGGATCGACTGGCCAGCACCAAGCGGCAGGACGATGCGCACCATGCCGCGCCGGATCAGAAACAATTCATCGCCGGTGTCGCCTTTGGCGAAGATCTTCTGCCCGGGCTTGACGCTGCGCTGCTCCATGCAGCGCTCGAGCGCTGCAAGGGTCTCCTCCTTGCGCCCTCTGAACAGCTCGATTTCGTGCAGGTCGAGCAGCGTCTCGTCAATCCGCTCAAGGCCGGCGCCTTCGAGGATGCGGTCCTCGACCCATTCGACGGCCTCATCGAGGTCGCCGAAGACCCTGACCGCACCCTCCGAGCGCACCAGGCCGAGAGCATCGAAGTATTCGCGCATCGCCTGGCCACCCTGCACATCGCGCGGCAGACGGCTGAAAATGAGGCTGCCGCCATGTTCGGCCAGCACCTCCTTGGCCTGCTCGAGCATATGCGCTGCCGTAACATCGACCGACTGCACCCGGCGCATGTCGAGGATGACGAACTGCCGCATCTTCAATTCCGGCTCCAGCGCCCGATACAGTTGGTCCGTCGTGCCGAAAAACAGGCTACCCTGCAGTTCAAAGATCACCGCGGCATCGCCGCGTTGCTCAAGCACCGCCATCTCGCCATGCAGGCGCATCTGCTTGGAAAAGGTCTGGTTGCCGAAACTTTTCCTTCGCACCACGCTGCCGCCGATCTGCTCGCGGATGAACAGCAGGATCGCCAGCGCAATGCCGGTGAACGACGCGGCAATCAGGCTGAAGCCCAGCGCAACGGCAACCACCGCGGCGATCACCGCAAAATCGAGCAACGTGCTTTTCGATTTCAGGTATTGGAAACTCGCACGATCGATCATGCGCGCGCCGATCACGGTGAGGATTCCGGCCAGCGCAGCGACGGGCACCCAGGCGATGAAGCTGCCCAGCGCCAGGAACGCCACCAGCGCCAGCACGCCCTCGAGAAAGCCCGACATGCGGGTCTGCGCGCCGCTCGACATGTTGATCAGCGTCGCACCCATGGTCCCTGCGCCCGGCAGGCCGCCGATGGCGCCCGAGGCGATGTTGCCAAGGCCCTGCCCGATCAATTCGCGGTTGGAATCGTGGCGGCTGTGGGTCAACGCGTCGAGGACCACGCAAGTCTTCAGCGTATCGATCGACAACAGGCCGGCCAGAGTCAGCGCCGGAATGATCAGCGAGGCCAACTCCGCAGGGCTGACGCGCCCCGCAGCCATCCAGCGTCCGAACAGGCTGTCGAAAAAACCGGCGCCCTCGCCACCGCCTCCGAGCGGACCGACCACCAGCTTGTTGCCCGGCAGGTTGAGCAGGGAGGCATCGAACATGGCAAGACAGAAATAGGTTGCGACGCCAGCAAGCAGCGCAAGGATTGCCGCGGGCACCAGTCGCGTCAGTCGCGTGGCGAACAGCATGGCCGCAGCCGTCACCACGCCGACTACGATACCCTGCCAGTTCCACAACCCCGGCGCCGCGAGCGCGGCCCACCACTTTTCGCCTCCGGTCACGCCCAGCAATTTGGGCAACTGGCTGCCGATGATGATGAGCCCGACCGCAGTCAGGTAGCCGCTTACCACGGGATACGGCATGTACTTGATCAGCTTGCCCAGGCCCGCGACGCCGAACAGCACCTGCAGCAGGCCAGCAGAAACCGACAGGATCGTCACCAGCAGCAGAATTTGCTCAGGCGGCGCGCCA
>DASUDU010000211.1:0-10797 GCA_036275435.1 Usitatibacteraceae bacterium
GCGGCGACGCCCGAGGCGCTTCCGACCACATCACCCGCGGTTCCGACGTAGCGATCACCGTCCTTGCGGATCGTCCAGACGCGTTTCTCGGTCGCGCCGTCGGACCAGCGGAAGGACTCGTCAAGCACGCCTTCGTCGCCGTTCCAGCGGCAGTCGATTTCGACGACCATGCGCCGCAAGACCTTGCCGCTGCGATCCTGCACCATGCCCCAGCCATCGACCTTGCCGTTGAAATACCCGCGCAGGTCGAGTTTCGGCTGCTCGCCCGCGTAGTCGCCCGGGGCAACGCTGGCACATCCGCCCAGCAACAGGACAAACAGCAACTGCAACATGCGCATCATGATGGTGTCCTTCGCGCCGATGGTGGCGCAACAAATGGGGATGTGGCCAGCGCCAGAGCCGCCGCCGCCTTGAGCAGGCACGGCAGCAGCGCGTAAATGACGGCCAGGTGGGTCAGCGCTTCGGGCGAATTGCTGGCCTTCGACTGGTAGCCCAGCCAGGCCAGCGCCGGCAGCGCGATGCCGGCCGCCAGCGCGAGGTTCATCTTGGTCACCAGGTTCCACAGGCCGAAATAGGCGCCTTCGTTGCGGCCCGCTCCGAGCGCATCGTCATCGTCGATGACATCGGCGAGGATTGACGGCGGCAAGGCCAGGTCGGCCCCGAGCCCCAGGCCCGACAGGATGCAGATGGCCAGGAACGGCAGGGCATCTCCGGCGCCGAGCAGGAACGCCCAGACGAACGCGAGGATCGACACCACCATTCCGGCAAGCCAGGCACGCCCCTTGCCGATGCGCGCCGCGAGCCACACCCACAGCGGCATGCCGAGCGCGCCGGCGGCGAAATAGGCGATCAGGAAGTACCCCGACCAGTCGGGCCGGCGCACCACATCCTCGATGAAGAACAGCACCAGCGTGGCCGGAATCGACGCGGCGATGCCGTTGAACACAAAGATCAGCAACAGCTTGCGAAAGCGCAGGTTGCCGAGCGGCTTGATCATCGCTGCAAACGCGTTCGTCGTGGCCGCCCGGGTCCGCGCCACCGGGCGTGGCGCGAACAGCAGGGTGAGGCCAACCATGGCGATGAGCAGCGGCACGAACAGCAGCGCGAAGCGCGCATAGCCTTCGGCCATGCCGAGCGAGCGCGCCAGCATTTCGGGCAGCGCGGCCGCGACGAACACGCCGAGCAGGCCGAGACCCTCGCGGAATGCCGTGATGCGGGTGCGTTCGATCGGATCCCCAGACATCTCGGCACCGTAGGCCTGGTAGCTGATCTGCACCATGCTGAAGGCCAGGTAGACCAGCACGAGCATGGCGATGAACCATCCGGCCAGCGCGTTGCCCTGCCAGGCCGGCGGCTGGAACAGTCCGAGCATGCCCAGCGCCAGCAGCGGGGTTCCGCCCAGCACCCAGACCAGCCTGCCGAAGCGCCGCGTCCGCGCGCAGTCGCTCCAATAGCCGAGCAGCGGATCCTGCAGCGCATCGAACAGGCGCGCGGCGAGCAACAGCCCGCCGATCGCGGCCAGGTTCAGGCCGAAGGCGTCGGCATAAAACTTCGGCACATGCACATAGATCGGCAGCATGGCCATGGCCAGCGGCACGGCCGCGGCGCCATACGCAGCGAGTCGCCATGCGGGAATCCGCACCGGCATGGCGGCATCCATCGCGGCTATTGCCCCTGCCCGCCGAGCAGCTTCTGGCGCACGCCGGGTGCTGTCGTCTTTTCCGACAGCCAGATGTCAAAGAATGCGCGGGAGAATTCCGGGTCGGCAACCGCGGCGATGAACTTGTCGCGCGTGTAGAAGCGCGCCTCCTTGCCCGGCACCGAGACGCCAATCAGCGTGTCGCCCTTGCGGATGTCCGGAAACACCCGCGCCATGGCCTCGCCCCAGCGCTTGAGTTTCGCCTCATCGCCGTGCCCCTGTTCGCGCATCAGTTCGATGCTCTTCTCGGCGATGTCGCGGCCCTTGAGCGACATGTCGTAGATCAGCTCGAGCGCAAACGGCTCGCTGTGGCTGAACACCTTCATCGGTGTCCACAGGCGGATGTCGTACACCTTGAGGCCGAAGAAGCGCATGGTGCCCTCGCCTTGCACCAGCAGCGGCGGCGACTCGCGCGCGACCGGAGCAGGCAGCGCCTGACCCGCGGCCGCGCCGGGCCACGCCAGGGCGGCGGCCAGCACGCTCGCGGCAAGCGCCCTCATGCCGGCTCCACGGCGTCGAGGGCGATCTGCATCACATCGGTGCGGCCGGAGCGGAAGCCGGCTTCGCAATAGCACAGGTAGAAGCGCCACAACTGCAGGAACGCCTCGTCGAAGCCCAGCGTGCGAATCACCGATGCCTCGCGGTCCACCTGCTCGCGCCAGCGCCTGAGCGTTGCGGCGTAATCGAGGCCGAACATCAGCGGCGTTCCCGCTGCCAGCCCGGCTTTCGTCGCCTCGGCAACGAAGCGCGAAACCGGCGGCAACATGCCTCCCGGGAAAATGTATTCGCGAATGAAATCGCTGGTGGCGCGGTAGCGCGGAAAGATCGCGTCGGCAATGGTGATGGTCTGCACCAGGGCGCGCCCGCCGGGTTTGAGACGCGCACGCAGCGTGCGAAAGTAGACCGGCCAGTAGCGCTCGCCGACCGCCTCGAACATCTCGATCGAAACGATGTGGTCGAAGCGGCCGTCGATGTCGCGATAGTCGATCAGCTGCAGGTCGACCCGATCGGCAAGACCCGCCCTGGCGATGCGCCGCCGCGCGTAATCCAGTTGCGCCGCGGAAAGGGTGATGCCGGTGATGCGCACGTCGCGCGCCTTCGCGGCATATTCGGCGAAGCCGCCCCAGCCGCAGCCGATCTCGAGGATGGTGTCGCCCGGCGCCGGGTCGAGTTCGTCGAGGATGCGCTGGTACTTGGCGGCCTGCGCCGCGGCCAGGTCACCGGACTCGCGGTCGGCATCGTCGGCAAACAGCGCCGCGGAATAGGTCATCGACTCGTCGAGCCAGAGGCGGTAGAAATCGTTCGACAGGTCGTAATGGGCCTGGATGTTGCGCCGCGCATTGCGCCGCGTGTTCATGCGCAGCATGTGCTTGATGCGGAAGAACAGCGCCACCAGCGGCTTGCCGTAGAACACGCCGGACAGCGCGGCTTCGTTGGCAATGCACAGCATCAGGAAATGCGTCAGGTCGGAAGTCGACAGGCGATGCGTCTTGTAGGCCTCGGCCAGGCCGATCTCGGCCGACTTGAACGCCTCGGCGGCAACCTCCCAATCGGCAAATCTGAGGTCCGCGTGCGGGCCGTCCTGGCGGCCGCGAAACAGCGTTGTCGTGCCGTCCGGCGCGGTGAAGCTCAGCTGCCCCACTTCGAGGCGCGACATCACGGAATAAAACAGGCGGGCCACAGCGGGTTGCTTGAATTCGCCGGGCCTTGCAGTCAGTTCGCTGGTGTTCATGGTCGGTGGTGGGTGGGTGGGGTTGGGTGGGTTGCGTTAGCGGGAGGTTTCGGCAACGGGTGGTGCCGGCTTGGCAAAGAACGGCACGCGCTTGAGCCAAAGTTTCAGTGCATGCCAGTGGATGCGCGCGATGATCGTCAGGGTCATGAACGGGAAGGCGAGGAATGCGCGCAGCGCGCCGCCCGATGTGAGCGGGCGCGGCACGCCGTGCACGGTGGTGACGATCAGCCGGTCGGCATCCTGCGGGCCATCGTGGTAGTCGATGCGCGCGAACGCGCGGCCGGCGTGTTGCTCGAAGCGGAAGCGGTAATGCCCGCGGACCTGGCAAAACGGCGAAACATGGAACACTTTGACCGCGACCAGCGCGTCGCCCGGCGCAATCGGGCGCTGGTCGGGGTGGGCAACGACGTAGTTGTGGCGCTCGCCGAAGGTGTTGTTGACCTCGGCGATGACCGCGACGAGGCGGCCGGCCGCGTCGTGGCAGTACCACAGGCTGATCGGGTTGAACACGTAGCCCAACATGCGCGGGAAGGTCTGCAGCACGATCTCGCCATCGGCGTGACGGATCCCGTGCGCCTCCAGCAGACCGCGCGCCCAGGGCTCCCACGCGCTGCCATCGCGCGGCCCGAGGTCGCGGGTTGCCAGCGACAGCAGATTGAAGCGATCCAGCGACAGCCAGCGGTTTTCCAGCTGGCCGAGCCGCGACAGCGGAATGCGCAGGAAGAACACCCCGACCGAAAGCCGATGGGGCTTGGGCCGGCTGCGCTGGTGGAAGACGCGGCCGATGCAAAGCTGCGGGCTGGCCATCCAGCCGGGAGCGGAGCCGTTCATGCGTCCACTCCCGGGTAGGGCACGCGAAAATCGTCCGCCGCGGGAACCTGCGAAGGCCAGGGCACGGAAGCGCCGAGCGCCTTGGCCACGGCGATTCCGGACATCAGGCCGTCCTCGTGAAAACCATAGCGCGTCCAAGCGCCGGCGAACCAGGTGCGCTTGAGCCCCTGCATCGAGCGCAGCGTGCGCTTGGCGCGCGCGCTGCCGGAAAGAAATACCGGATGGTCGTAACGAATGGTCTGGATCACCCGGTCCGGCTCGGGTTGCTGCAGGGGATTGAGCGTGACGATCACCGGGCTCTTGAACGGCAGGGGCTGCAGGCGATTGATCAGGTACGACAACGAAACCGGTGAATCGCCGTTGGCATCGTAGCGCGTGCCGGCCTCGGGATGCCAGGCCATGTAGTTCCAGGCGGCCCATGCGCGCGGCCGGTCCGGCAGCAGCCGGCGATCGGTATGCAGCACCGCGACGTTGGCCTGATAGGGAATCTCGGCGAGCACCAGCGATTGCGCGTCGGCATGATCGGCGATCAACTCGCGCGCTTCATCGCTGTGGCAGGCAAAGACCAGTTGGTCGAAAGCCTGTTCGCGGCCATCGACCTGGATCACCACCTGGCTGTCGCTGCGGCGGATTCGCGTGATGTTCGAGTTCAGGCGCACGTCCGGCAGCTCCGCGGCAAGGCGCGCCAGATACTGGCGCGCGCCACCTTTGACGGTGCGCCATTGCGGACGGTCGTTGACCGAAATCAGGCCGTGGTTGCGGCAGAACGCAAGGAAGGTGGCGAGCGGGAAATCGTCGATCTTTCGCGTCGGCGTTGACCAGATGCACGCCGCCATCGGTTTCAGGTACCAGTCGCGAAACTCGCGGCTGAACTTGCGGCGCCCGAGGAATTCGCCCAGCGTGCCTTGCAGGCGGGTCGCATCGCCGATGCCGGCGCCGACCAGCGCCATCGCTTCGCGGTTGAAACGCAGCAGTTCGCGAAGCATGTTCCAGAAGCGCGGGGAGAGCAGGTTCGACGGCTGGGCAAAGACGCTGCGAATGTCGTTCGACCCGCACCACTCCAGCCGCCCCTCGCCGCGGCTGCCCAGCAACTTGATGCCGAACGACATGTCCGACGGCGCCGATTCGATGCCCAAGTGGCGAAACATCTCGATCAGGTTCGGATAGGTCCAGTCGTTGTAGACGAGAAAGCCGGTGTCGACCGGGTGCGTCACCCCGTCGAGCGTGACATCGACGGTGTGGGTATGGCCGCCGAGGCGCCCGGCCTTCTCGAACAGCGTGACCGCGCACCGCTCGTTGGCGTGGCGGGCCAGCAGCCAGGCACAGGACATTCCGGAAATCCCGGAACCGATGACCGCGACTCTCATGGTCGGCGCAGCGTGGCGTTCGGCGCGCGTTCAGCCGCGACTAGCGGGACGATCCGTGACCTCGACGATCACCTCGTTGCGCCGCAGGAACCACGGCATGATCGGCGGATCGTAGCGGGCAAATTCGATCCGCCCGGTCGGCACCAGCCCGGCGCGCTCGACCGCCTCGAGCAGGGCCTTTTCGTGCTGCTGGTAGCGTTCGGCGCTCCAGGTGCCGCTGTAGCGCAAGGCGGCGACGCGACGTGGGGCAATCTCGCGCAGGGTGACCTGCGGATCCTTGGGCAGCGGCAATGTTTCGCGGGTCATTTGCGCGGGCATGACAAAGCCGATCACGAACCGGCCTTCGCCATCGGCCGCGGCACGCTGCGTGACCGGCGCGGTCATCGCGATCTTCTCGCCCTCGGCCGCCGGCTCCTGGCGAGCCGGCGCGGTCATGGCGATTTTTTCCTGCCGCGTGTTGTTGCCATTGATGAAATTGAATAGCGGCCGGAACGCCTTGTTGCCGGCCTCGCTGAACGTACCCGACACCGTCGTTTCCGCGACCCAGACGGGACCGTATGCACGGATTTCCACCTCGCCATGACGCGCCTCGACGCGAAAGGGCGGCTCTTCGACGGCGTACGCAGCACCGACCGGGGCAATCGCCAAGAACACCTGCAAACATTTGATCAGAAACGGGTTTTTCATGAAATCCTCATGGTTGCCGCAGAACAGCGGGGGCGTAGAAGCACGCAAAGTAGTCGACAAAGTCAAAAAATGACTGTAAAGTCGCGAATTGAACCAATAAGTTCAGACAAAGTCAACAGCCGCCTTCAATTTTTTCTGCGTTGCGACCGGATTGCACGGCCGCATACGCGCCAACCCGCGATACGGCCAAACCTCATGCTCGGACTGCGCATCCCTTTCAAACAACAGCAATACGAGGCCCGCGAAGAGGCGATCCTCGACGCGACCAACCAGTTGCTGTCGCGAAAGGGCTTTGACCTCATGACCATGGACGATGTGGCCGACGCGGTGGGCATCGCCAAGGGGAGCCTGTACAAGCACTTCACCTCCAAGGAGAAGCTCGCCGCAGCCACCATGGTGCGACTGCTTACGCAAACCATCGAGCAACTGGATGCAATGCCCGCCGACTGGAAGGCGATCGACCGGCTCGAGGCCGTGCTGCGCTGGTCCCTGCAGCATCGCCTCAAGGGTGGCGTTCCCCACTTGCCTTCGACGCGCGGGGCGTTTCAGCGCTCGCTGCTGCTCAACCTCGATTACGTCGCGGCGGCCATGAAGGTCAACAAGCGGGTGCACGCGCTGGTCGCCGAGGCCAAGCGCGCGGGCGACATCGACGCGGCCATGCCCGACGATGTGGTGGTGTTCACCATTTACGCGCGTTCCTGCGACCCGACCATCGATTTCTTGCGTCAGGCAAAATCGCTCGATGACGCCGAAATTGTCGATGCCATGGTCGACGCGACCTTCCGCGGGCTGGCCGGCTTGCGCCGCAAGCGCGGCGCACCCGCAGCCAACGAGGACCGCAGCGCTCAACCCGATCCCGCGGCACTGCGCGAATCCGCGGCCTGACCGAACGGCCCCAACCCTTCCGACCAACCCACTTCCCTTCCTGCCATGATCTATCCCGAACTCTTCCGCGATCTCGAAAAAGCCCGGTGGAACATGGCTTCCGACATTGCCTGGGACGCCTTCGATGCCTCGCGGCTGACCGACGAACAGGCGTTGACCATCAAGATGAATGCCATCACTGAATGGTCGGCCCTCCCCGCAACCGAGATGTTCCTGCGCGACAACCAGGACGATTCCGACTTCTCGGCATTCATGTCGATCTGGTTCTACGAGGAGCAGAAACATTCCCTGGTGCTGATCGACTACCTCAAGCGCTTCCGCCCGGACCTGGTGCCAACCGAACAGGAACTGCACGCGGTGCGCTTCCCGTTCGACCCGGCGCCGGCGCTGGAAACGCTGATGCTGCATTTTTGCGGCGAAATCCGCCTGACGCAGTGGTACCGCCGCGCGGCGCAGTGGCACACCGAGCCGGTGATCAAGCAGATCTACGAGACCATCTCGCGCGACGAGGCGCGCCATGCCGGCGCGTACTTCCGCTACATGACGCGCGCGGTCGAGCGCATGGGCAACGAGGCCAAGCTGGCGTTCGCCAAGATCGGCGTGCTCATGGCCAGCGCGCACCGCAGCGCCAAGCCGCTGCACCCGACCAACCTGCACGTCAACAAGGAACTGTTTCCCCAGGATACGGTGCAGTCGAAGCTGCCGGACCCGGAATGGCTGGAACGCTGGCTCGACACGCAAATCTGCTTCGACAAGGTCTGGGAGCACCGCGTGATCAACGGCATCCTGAAAAAACTTTCGACGCTGTGCGAGCGCAGCTTTGAAACCGCCAACGACCTCAACCGCTTCCGCAAGGAACTGATCGCCGCGCTGGCCGCCCCGGCGGCCGCACCGAACGCCGCGTAAGGCGCAGGGACTGCATCCGCTCGCGTAAAATGCGCCGATGCATCCGGCCTTTGAATCCAAAGTGTGCGCGCCGCACGAGCTGGCCGCAAGAGCAGCGGCGCTGCCGCGCAAGCGCGTATTCACCAACGGCGTGTTCGACATCCTGCATCGCGGACACGTCACCTATCTGGCCGAGGCGCGCGCACTCGGCGCCGCGCTGATCGTCGCGCTCAACAGCGATGCCTCGGTCCGACGCCTGGGCAAGGGCGACGACCGGCCGATCAACACCCTTGAAGATCGCATGGCGGTGATTGCTGCCCTCGAATCGACGGCGCTGGTAACGTGGTTCGAGGAAGATACGCCGCTGGCGCGCATTCTCGAGGTGCGTCCGGAGGTTCTCGTCAAGGGCGGCGACTGGCCGCCCGAGCGGATCGTCGGCGCGGCCGAAGTCCGGGCGTGGGGCGGCAGCGTGCATTCGATCGCGTTCCGGCACGAGCGCTCGACCACGGCAACGCTGGGCAGGATTCGCGGCGGACGATGAACAACGCCGGCGTCACCGGGCAACTGCGCGCCATCGTCGGCGACGCCCATGTCCTGACGCAGGCCGCCGATTGCGCCGCCTACCTGACCGACTGGCGCGGCAATTACACGGGAATCGCGCAGGCCGTGGTGCGGCCGGGCAGCACCGAGGAAGTGGCCGCCGTGGTGCGGCTGTGCGCCGCCACGAGAACACCGGTCGTGCCGCAGGGCGGCAACACCGGAATGGTCGGCGGCAGCGTGCCCGACGCGAGCGGCCGTGCCATCGTGCTGTCGCTCCGGCGCCTCAATCGCATCCGCCACATCGACGTGGCCAACGACGCGATGACCGTCGAGGCCGGCTGCATCCTGCAGGCCATCCAGGACGCGGCGGACCGCGTCGACCGTTTCTTTCCCCTGTCGCTGGCCGCCGAGGGCAGCTGCACCATCGGCGGCAACCTGTCGACCAATGCCGGCGGCACCGCGGTGCTGCGCTATGGCAACGCCCGCGACCTGGTGCTCGGCATCGAAGCCGTGACGCCTGCCGGGGATATCTGGAACGGCCTGAAGGCGCTGCGCAAGGACAACACCGGGTATGACCTCAAGCACCTGCTGATGGGCGCCGAGGGGACGCTGGGCATCATCACCGCGGCGGTCCTGAAGCTGTTCCCAAAGCCCCGCTGCACATGCACCGCGCTGGTTGCGCTGGCCGACCCGCAGGCCGCGGTGGCCCTGCTGTCGCGCATTCGCTCCGCCCTCGGCGATCGCCTGGTGGGGTTCGAGCTGATGTCGCGAATCTGCCTGGAGCGCGTGATCGAGCAGTTCCCGGCAACCGTCGAGCCGTTCGACCGGCCGCACCCATGGCAGGTCCTCGTCGAACTGGCCGACACCTGGAACGGCACCGCCCTCGACGAAGCGCTGGCGGCCGCGCTCGAACCTGCGCTGGCCTGCGGTGCGGTCGAGGACGCGCTGATTGCATCGAGCGGCGCCCAGGCGCAGGCCCTGTGGGCGATCCGCGAGAACATCCCCGAAGCGGAAAAGCGGCGCGGCAAGAGCGTCAAGCACGACATCGCGCTGCCGGTTTCGGCGATTGCGCAATTCATCGCGCGCGCCGACGCCGCGCTGGCCGACGCGTTTCCCTCGGGCGAAATCATCTGCTTCGGCCACGTCGGCGACGGCAACCTGCATTACAACCTGAGCCTGCCGGGCGGCGCGCCCTCGGCGGAGCAAACGCGCCAGGCCAATGGGCTCGTCTATGCGCTGATCGATGCGCTGCACGGCTCGATCAGCGCCGAGCACGGGCTCGGCCAGCTGAAGCGCGAGGAAATCGCCCGGCACAAGGCTGCGGTCGAGCTCGACCTGATGCGCGCCATCAAGCACGCCCTCGATCCGCAAGGCATCATGAATCCGGGCAAGGGAGCGGCGTGAGCGCGGCCACGAAAAGCCTGCGCCAGCGACCCGCAAGAAAAAACCGCGCCCATGCGCGAAAACCGCCGTTTCAATGGTAAAAAGCGAAGGGCACGGGCATCGCCGCGCCCCCAGGATGGTTGCGACCACACAGGAGAAGCGCAATGCCCCGCGACACCGTGCCCATCGCCACAGAGAATCCGGGCGCCACGGCGATACCGGCCTATCTGGAGGAAACCTACTGGTGGGCCTACGTGCACCCCAAGGCGGTCTCCTTCTTTGAACGCCAATGGCTGGTCAACGCGATCCTGTGGGGCAACTTCCCGCGCCTTCGCGACGCCGCGCTCGAATCATTGGGCGGGCCACTCGATGGGCAGACCTTGCAGGTGGCCTGCGTCTACGGCGACTTCACGCTGCGCCTGGCCGAGCGGATCGCCGCTGACGGCTGGCTCGACGTGGTCGACGTCCTGCCGATTCAACTGAAAAACCTGCGCGAGAAGCTGCCTGCCGGTTCACGGGTGCGTGAACATCTGGGCAATTCGGCCGCGCTGCATTTCGCCGACGCGAGCTTTGAGCGCACGGTGCTGTTTTTCCTACTGCACGAACAGCCCGAGCACGTCCGCAGGGCGACCCTTGCCGAGGCAATTCGCGTCACCAAGCCCGGCGGCAAGGTGGTGGTGGTCGACTACCACCTGCCAAAACGGTTCCATCCGCTGCGCTACCTGTTCCGCCCGGTTCTCGGCTTTCTCGAACCGTTCGCACTCGACCTGTGGCGCAGCGAAGTCGAA
>DASUDU010000212.1:0-4219 GCA_036275435.1 Usitatibacteraceae bacterium
TGGTACGAGCCCTCGACCAACGGTTCGGGATTGACCTTCGTGCAAAGCGCACAGGTTGCCGATTTGGTATTCGGCACGTGGTACGTCTACAGCGCTGACGGCGGTTCGCGCTGGTACACCATCCAGAACACCGCCTGGCGCAGCCAGGGCAGCGTTCTCGAGGGCGACCTTTACGAAACGCGTGCTGCCGGCACGTCCTGCCCGGCGCCGCTCGAATCCTGCCCGGTTCCCTTCTCCGCCCTGGCCATCATCGGGCGCGCCCGATTCACGCTGAGCGACGAGCACAATGGCCGCATCGAGGCGCTCACCGCGCTCGGCTCGACGCTGTTTGCCTCCAACATCACGCGCATCCGGTTCTGAATATGGCCACCCTTGCCCGCTGGATCGCATCGGCCGCATTCGGATTCGCGCTTACGGCCGTGGCACAGACCAGCCCGAACCCGCTCGTGCAAATCACGCCGGAAATCGCCGCGCCGGGCGTGCAGCGCACCATCAGCGTTCGCGTGACGGCGATCGTGGGTTGCGCGCCAACCGGTGCGCGGCTCGACACCAGCCGCGTCAATGCCGCACGCATCGTCATGCTGGTGCTCGATGGCGCCCGCTTTCCGCCACTCTGTCTCAACGACATCGCGAGTTTCGCCAGCTTCCAACTGACCTACACGCCGGACGCGGAGGGCCCGCTGCGCTTTCTTGTCGCGCATGCCAACGGGCCGTGGGTTGGCGAATTCACCCTGGAAACCCGCGCCAACCCGACGCTGCGCTCCCAATTCGACCTGACCGGCATGTGGTACGACCCGGCCACCAACGGCTCCGGCCTGACCTTCGTCCACGCGCATGCGCGCGGCGATGGCGTGTTCGGCACCTGGTACCTCTACGACAGCGCCGGGCGGCCGCGCTGGTACAGCATCCAGAACGTCGTCTGGCGCCCCGGCGGCAACGAGGCACAGGGTGTCTTGTTCAGTTCCGCGGCGCCGATCAACATCTGTCCGTTGACGATCATCGGCTGCCCGGTCGCGGCGAGCATCACGCTGCCGATCGCCCAGGTCCGCATCGTCATGAACGGCGCCAGCCGCGCGCGCGTCGAAGCCCTCAGCGCGAATGGCGGCGTGATCTTCGGCTCCAACATCGTTCGCGCCGGAATCTGATCTACATCAGCCGGAACGCGCGGCCAGCCGGCCCAGCCAGCAAACCCCAGCACTGGCGCGGCGTTTGGGCCGTTTTCATCCGGAAACGCGCGTCCACACTGGCCCCGTCCAAACTTAATGTTTCACATTAAGTTCCACGCCGGAAAGCGCCCCGAAAACGCAGCATAAGTGCTTGTTTTTGCGCGCGAAACAGAACAAGAAAAAATTCTGTTGCATTGGCCCGAAAACGCACGATATAGTGCCGTTTGGCCTTCGACGACACTAGATATTGTGTCGGTTGTGGATGCTTCTGTTCCCAAGTCCGGTATGCAACCTGTACCGCCTTGGGACACGCGGTGGGAAAGTTGTGAATAACCCCGCGTTCGGCCGCCGGAATGGACCCGGCCCGTGCCGCCAGGAAGCTGCCCGCACCTCCCCCAGTCGCCGGCTAAAGCCCTGAATACATTACAAAAAAATACGTCCATAGGAGACTCATCCATGCAGCTTTCTTCCGATATCCGCCCGGCGAGCCCGATCTCCGGATTTGGTCTGGCCTCCTCCCAGGCCGGCAAAGCCGATTTCGCCGATACGCGCTTTTCGGATTACAAGATCATCCGCCGCAATGGCTCCGTCGCCCCATTCGAGCCGAACAAGATCGCGGTGGCCCTGACCAAGGCGTTCATTGCCGTCAACGGCTCGCAGGAAGCAGCCAGCGCGCGCATGCGCGAAATGGTCCAACAGCTGACCGCCACGGTGGTCAATGCGCTGGTGCGGCACAAGCCCTCCGGCGGCACCTTTCACATCGAGGAAGTGCAGGACCAGGTCGAGCTGGCGCTGATGCGCGGCGGCGTGCACGAGGTGGCGCGTTCGTACGTGCTCTACCGCGAGCGGCGCAACCAGGAGCGCGCGCAGGCCAAGGCGCAGGAAGCGGCGCCGGAATCGGGAATCAACGTCTCGATCAACGGCGGACATCGGCCGCTCGACGTCACCGCCCTGGGCGATTTGATCGAGGCCGCCTGCGAAGGGCTGGGCGAGTTCGTCAACCCCAAGCAGATCCTCGAGGCCACGCTCAGGGACCTCTACGACGGCGTGCCGCAAGAGGAAGTATTCAAGGCCGCCACCATGGCCGCGCGGGCGCTGATCGAAAAGGACCCGGCCTACACCAAGGTGTCGGCACGCCTGCTGATGCATTCGATCCGCAAGGAAATCCTCGGCGAGGAAGTCAGCGCCGCGGAAATGGCGCTGCGCTATGCCGACTATTTCCCGCAGTTCATCAAGCGCGGCATCGATGCCGAACTGCTCGACGAGCGCATGGCGCAATACGACCTGGAAAAACTCGGCGCGGCGCTGGTGGCCTCGCGTGACAACCAGTTCACGTATCTGGGCCTGCAGACGCTCTACGACCGCTACTTCCTGCACATCGAAGACCAGCGCATCGAGCTGCCGCAAGCGTTCTACATGCGCGTGGCGATGGGGCTGGCGCTGAACGAAGTCGAGCGCGAAGCGCGCGCCATCGAGTTCTACAACGTGCTCTCGACGTTCGATTTCATGTCCTCGACGCCGACGCTGTTCAATTCCGGCACGCGCCGCTCGCAGCTTTCGTCGTGCTACCTGACCACGGTGGCCGATGACCTCGACGGCATCTATGAGGCACTGAAGGAAAACGCGCTGCTGTCCAAGTTTGCCGGCGGCCTGGGCAACGACTGGACGCCGGTGCGCGCGCTGGGCAGCCACATCAAGGGCACCAACGGCAAGTCGCAGGGCGTGGTGCCGTTCCTCAAGGTGGTCAACGACACGGCCGTGGCCGTGAACCAGGGCGGAAAGAGGAAGGGCGCGGTGTGCGCATACCTCGAAACCTGGCACCTCGACATCGAGGAATTCCTCGAACTGAGGAAGAACACGGGCGACGATCGGCGCCGCACCCACGACATGAACACCGCGAACTGGATCCCGGACCTGTTCATGAAGCGCGTCATGGAAGCCGGCGAGTGGACGCTGTTCTCGCCCTCGAACTGCCCGGACCTGCACGACAAGTTCGGCAAGGACTTCGAGAAGGCCTACCTGGCCTACGAGGAAAAAGCGGCGCGCGGCGAGATCAAGCTGTTCAAGAAGATCCCGGCGCTGACGCTGTGGCGCAAGATGCTCACCATGCTCTTCGAGACCGGGCACCCGTGGATCACCTTCAAGGACCCGTGCAACGTCCGCTCGCCGCAGAACCACATCGGCGTGGTGCATTCGTCCAACCTGTGCACCGAAATCACGCTCAATACCAACGCGACCGAAATCGCCGTGTGCAACCTGGGCTCGGTGAACCTGGCCGCACACATGACCGACGGCCCGGACGGCACGCGCGTGCTCGACCACGCCAAGCTCAAGCGCACCGTGGCCACCGCCATGCGCATGCTCGACAACGTCATCGACATCAACTATTACGCGGTGAAGAAGGCGCGCGACTCAAACCTCAAGCACCGCCCGGTGGGGCTGGGCATCATGGGCTTCCAGGATTGCCTGCACGACATGCGCGTGCCGTACGCCTCCGAAGCCGCGGTGGGCTTTGCCGACACCAGCATGGAAGCGGTGTGCTACTACGCCTACTGGGCCTCGACCGAACTGGCCGAGGAGCGCGGTCGCTACTCGAGCTACAAGGGCTCGCTGTGGGATCGCGGCATCCTGCCGCAGGATTCGCTCAAGCTCTTGGCCGAGGAACGCGGCGGCTATGTCGAGATCGACATGTGCGCCTCGATGGACTGGGAGGCGCTCAGGTCGCGCATCCGCCAGCACGGCATGAGGAACTCCAACTGCGTGGCGATCGCGCCGACGGCGACGATTTCCAACATCATCGGCGTGTCGGCGTGCATCGAGCCGACCTTCCAGAACCTGTTCGTCAAATCCAACCTCTCGGGCGAGTTCACGGTGGTCAACGACTACCTGGTGCGCGACCTGAAGGCGCGCAACCTGTGGGACGAGGTGATGGTGGCCGACATCAAGCACTTCGACGGCTCGCTCGGCGCGATCGACCGCATCCCGGCCGACCTGCGCGAGTTGTACGCGACCGCCTTCGAGATCGACACGCGCTGGATGATCGAGGCCGCGGC
>DASUDU010000213.1:0-2991 GCA_036275435.1 Usitatibacteraceae bacterium
TTGCCGGTGACGATGTTGACGGTGCCGTGGGGGACGTCGGAGGTTTCGAGCACTTGGTAAAGATCGGTGACGCTTAACGGATGCTTCGGCGACGGAACGACAACGAGCGCATTGCCCATCGCCAGCGCGGGGGCGGCCAGCGCCGCGAAGGCGGCCAACGGTTGATCATCCGGCAGCAGGATGGCCAGCACGCCGATCGGTTCGTTGATGGCAAGCGTAACATTGCGCTGCGGCACGCCGTGGATGGCGCCGTCGTACTTGTCGGCCCAGGCGGCAGCGGTGAACAGATGCTCGATGGAGACTTCGACTTCCGCGTGTGCGGCTTTGTCGGTTGCTCCGGTTTGTGCGCTGACGCGGCGCGCGAATTCGTCGGCGCGGGCAGCGAGGTTCTCCGCGAGGAAGTAAAGAATCTGCGCCTTGTTGTGCGCGGTGGATTTGCGCCAGCCTTCGGCGGCGGCGCGCGCGGCTTCGACGGCGTTGCGGATGTCTTTGCGATTACCGGCGCCGACTTCGCCGATCAGATTCTTGGCGGGGCCGTAAATGCTGATCGAGAGACCGCCATCGGGGCGTGCCTGTTTGCCGCCGATGAACATCTTGGCTGTGCGGTCGATGGATGGGGAGCTGATGAGTGAAAGTCCAGCACTGGCGCGGAGTTTAGCGGCCTTTTGGCTGGGAAGGCGCGCGGGTGCTGGAGTTGTTGAGGCTTGTGCTGTGGGAAGTCCCCCACCCTGCCCTCTCCCACGGGGAGAGGGCTCTGTCTTGTGTCCTCTCCCGACGGGAGAGGGTTCCGGTTTGAGTTTGGTGTATTCGTACAGCCCCTCTTTTCCACCCTCGCGACCGAACCCGGATTCGCGATAGCCGCCGAAGCCGCTCGCCGCATCGAACTGGTTGGTGCTGTTGATCCACACGGTGCCGGCCTTCACCTGCGTGGCGAGGTCCAGCGCCAGGTTGATGTCCTCGCTCCAGATGCTCGCGGCCAGGCCGTAGCGCGTGTTGTTGGCGAGTTTCACGGCTTCTTCGGGCGTACGGAACGTCATGGCGGCGAGCACGGGGCCAAAGATTTCGACTTGGGCGATTGTTGAAGCCGGGGCCACGTTGGTGAACAGCGTGGGGGGATAGAAGCAGCCTTCCTTGGGGCAACTCCAGCTCGGCTGCCACATCGTCGCGCCCTCTTCCGCGCCCTGCTTGACCAACGCTTCGATCTGTTTCAGTTGCACAGGTGCCACGATGGCACCGATGTCCACCGCCTTGTCGAGCGGATCGCCGACGCGCAACTTCTCCATTCGTGCGCGGAGCTTCTTGTACATCTTCTCGGCCACGCCTTCCTGCACCAGAAGGCGCGAACCCGCGCAGCATACCTGACCTTGATTGAACCAGATGGCATCGACGACACCCTCGACGGCGCTATCGAGATCCGCGTCATCGAACACCATGAAGGGGGATTTGCCACCGAGTTCCAGCGAGAGTTTCTTGTGCGTGCCCGCGGTGGCCTTGCGGATGATGCGGCCCACGTCCGTGGAACCGGTGAAGGCGATCTTGTCGATGCCGGGGTGATCGACCATCGCCGCACCCGTGCGGCCATCACCGGTGATGATATTTACCACACCGGGCGGCAGGCCGACGGAATCGCAAATCTCGGCGAACAGCAACGCGGTGAGCGAGGTGAATTCCGCGGGCTTCAACACCACCGTGTTGCCCATCGCGATCGCGGGTGCGATTTTCCAGCTCAACATCAACAGCGGAAAATTCCACGGAATGATCTGCCCCACCACGCCGATCGCCTCATGGTCTGGCAGCGCCTTGTCCATCAACTGCGCCCAGCCGGCGTGGTGATAGAAATGGCGCGCGACCAGCGGGATGTCGATGTCGCGTGTTTCCCGAATCGGCTTGCCGTTGTCCATCGTTTCCAGCACGGCAAAAAGGCGCGAGTGTTTCTGGATCTGCCGCGCGATGGCGTAGAGGTAGCGGGCGCGGATGTGGCCGGGTGTGGCGCTCCAGGTCTTGAACGCGGCGCGCGCCGCCTTCACCGCGTCGTCCACGTCCTTCTTGGTAGCCTGCGCGATCTTGCCAAGCTTCCTGCCGTTGGCCGGGTTGATCGAATCAAACCACTCCTTGCCCGATGGATCCCGCCACTTGTTGTTGATGAACAGGCCGAATTTGCCGGCATGCTGGTCGATCCACTCCTGGGCGGGTTTCGCGGCCTCGGGGGCTTCGCCGTACGGGAGGGATTTGGAGAGGTGGGTGAGGTTGGTCATTCTTTTTCTTTCAGTGCAAATTCAATTACGCGATGCTGTTCGATTCGACGACCTGGACTCGTCTCGAGGGCGAACTTGACGTTTTCTTGCTTGGGACCCGGCACGAGTCCGGAGCGACAACAGATTGCATACGTACCCGGCCACGGCCCTTTCCGACTGGGACTTCCTTCGGTCGCAGTACCGTGCCGTTTGCGCGGTGCGTCATGAAGCAGTTCATGGCGCGAATCTGCGCGCTCACCCTAGCGGCTGATACTGCATCGACGCATACCTTCCGTATACGTAATGCTCAAGTTGCCGCTCAATATCATTGAGCAAGGCCGACGCTCCCAGCCGGAACAAATGCGGTTGCAGCCACTCATCGCCCAGTTCTTCCTTCATCAGGATCAGCCATTCCAGTGCCTGCTTGGCCGTGCGGATGCCGCCGGCGGGCTTGAAGCCGATCTTGTATCCGGTCATCTCATGAAACTGACGAATCGCGCGCACCATGACGAGCGACCCTGCGATCGTTGCATTGGTCGGCTCCTTGCCGGTGGAGGTCTTGATGAAGTCCGAGCCGGCCTGCATGCAAACAATGGACGCACGCATGATGTTCTTTAGCGTGCCCAGTTCGCCGGTGGCGATGATGGCTTTCATATGTGCCGGGCCGCAGGCCTCGCGGAAGGCCTTCACTTCGTCGTAGAGCGCGCGCCAGTCGCCGTTCAACACATGCTCGCGGGAAATGACGATGTCGATCTCC
>DASUDU010000214.1:0-4075 GCA_036275435.1 Usitatibacteraceae bacterium
TTCCGCAACCAATTTGCGGAGCGACTTCATCAAGCCCTATTGGGGAGGAGAACTCATGAGAAGAATCCGTAAGCAAGGCCCACAAACATCGCTGCCACGTTTGACCGCGATTGCCGCTGCCTGCTCCGCGTTGCTGCTTGCGACGTCGGGGGCAATCGCTCAACAAGCGACGAGTCCGAAGGCGGAAGGCTCTGTTGACGATGCGGCCAAGGCTGCCGGCGCGAAAGCCGACGCAGCAAAGGCGGAGGCGGACGCGGCAAAGGCTGAGGCCGCAAAGAGGGATGCGGCTCAATCCTCCGCAAAAGCGCCGGTACAGAAGGTCGACACGATCGTTGTCTCGGGTTTTCGTCGGTCGATCGAAACCTCGATCGCCACCAAGCGCAATTCGGATTCCATCATCGAAGCGATCTCTGCCGAAGATATCGGCAAGCTGCCAGACGCCAGCATCGCCGAAGCGCTGGCGCGCTTGCCGGGCCTGACCGGCCAGCGCGGCACGGACGGGCGCGTCAATGTGATCTCGATTCGCGGCCTGTCGCCCGCGTTCTCGGGCGTGCTCCTCAACGGACGTGAAATCGTCAGTTCCAACGACGGCCGCGCCGTCGAATACGACCAGTTTCCTTCCGAACTGATCGGCTCGGCTACCATTTACAAGACACCCAACGCAACACTGATCGGCCAAGGGCTTTCCGGCACGGTGGACCTGATGGCCAGACGGCCGCTCGACACGCGCGGCCGCGAAGTCGCGCTCAACGTGCGTGGAGAAACCAATTCTCTCAAGACCCAGGTGCCGGGAGTGGCCAATCCCACGGGCAACCGGATCAGCATGTCGTACTTGAACCAGTTTGCCGACAACACGATTGGCGTGGCTGTTGGCTTTGCGCATCTGGAGTCGACCACGCAGGCACGCGTACTGGAATTGGACCAGTACGGCGATTACACTCCCTACGGTGTGCCGATCAACGGCACCGTAGCCTCGCTGTTCCAGGCGCCCACAGTCACTTGGGGCCCCGTCAGCCAGGCCATGTTGCCGATGTTCTGGACGGGTTCGCAGTTCACCAAGAAGAACACCCGCGACGGCCTGATGGCGGTGTTGGAGTACAAGCCCAACAAAGACCTGAGTTCGCAGCTTGACTTGTACTACTCGAAATTCGATACCCATGAGGTCGGCGGCAAACTCACCTCCAACATGTTTGCCAGCTGGGGACAGTTCTTCGGCCCGGCGCAGTCCCAGAACACCTTGTCCAACGTCGGCACCACCCAGGTCGGGCAAAACACCTATGCGACTCGCGCCACGGCCAGCGCGTTGCCCACGACCACGACCAATTGGGACACCAAGCGGACCGACGAAATCACGGCGATCGGCTGGAACAACTCCCTCAATATCGGCGCCGAGTGGAGGCTGATCTCGGACCTCAGCTATTCCCGTGACGTGCGCGACGAGGTCTACCAGGAGGTTTATGCCGGCCCTTGGAACAACGCGGCCAACACCTGGGCCTATGGACCGTTCCGGTGGAACGTCCCGGTCGATGGCGGGGCGCAGACCTTTACGCCTCTTACCCCGGGCTTCCTGTCCAACCCGGCAAACATCCGCTTTGGCGACGTGATCGGCTTCGACTACGTGCCCGGCGAACCGCGATGGACGGGCGTGGTGCGGGATCCGCATTCGGTCGACGTCATCAAGTCGATTCGCCTGTCGGCCAGACGCCCGATCGATCTGCTGGGCGTGTTCAGCAACTTTACCGGCGGCTTCAACTACACGAAGCGCGACAAGAGCATCGAAAAGAATGAAACGCGTCTGGTGATGCCGCTGGACAGCAATGGCAACGTGATTCGCAACATCCCGGTCGGCGCCGTCCGCGCGCCGCTGGATATGTCCTGGATGGGCGTGTCGGACTTCATCCGCCTTGACGTACCCTCTCTCGTCAGTTCCGGTGCGCTCGGCCGCAAGGCAGCCGAGTTCCAGCTCAAGGGAAACGACGCGTTCGTTCATGAAAAGATCGCCACCGCCTTCGTCCAGCTGGATATCGATTCCCAGCTCGGTGGCGTGCCGATCCGCGGCAACCTCGGTGTCCAGGCGGTGAACTCCGACCAGCGCTCGGAGGGTTACCAATACCTGGGCCTGGATAACAACAACCCCAATCTTGCTTTGCTGTTCCGCAGGTCGGGCGGTAACAAGTATGACGATGCACTGCCCAGCCTGAATCTGGTCGCCGAGCTGAAGCCCGACCTGATCGCGCGCTTCGGTGCCGGCATGCAGACGGCGCGGCCGAACATCAACGACATGCGCGCCGGCGGCAGCACGCCGCGCCTGAACACCGACCCGGGCCCGAACGAGGGCACTTGGCAGATTACCTACGCCGGCAATCCGGAACTGAAGCCTTGGAAGGCCAGCGCGTTCGACCTTTCCGTTGAGAAGTACTTCGGCAAGCGCAGCTACATCTCATTCGCAGCGTTCCGGAAGAACCTGCTGAGCTACGTCATCGCGACGGAGCAGCCGGTCGACCGGACGGGCACGCCGTTGCCGGTGGGCTACACCCCGTCACGGGGCGTTACGGTCCAGCGGTTCGGCGGCGAGATCAAGCCGCGCAATGGCACCGGTGGACGCGTCGAAGGCTACGAGTTTGCCGCGGCGCTGGAAGGGTCGATGCTCACGCCCTGGCTTGAAGGCTTCGGCGTCGTGGTCAGCGCCTCCAAGCTCAACAGCTCAATCCGGGATCAAAAGGTCGACCAAAACAGCAACCTGGTCGTCGTTGATTCGAAAACACCGATCAACGGCCTTTCCGGCCGCTCGAACAGCGTGACCGCCTACTACGAGAACCACGGCTTCTCGGCCCGTGTCAGCCAGCGTTACCGCTCCGCCTTTACCGCCACGACTCGCGACATCTTCTTCCGCCCGACGACGCGTTCGCAAGGTGCCGACAAGGTTGTGGACATGCAACTTGGATACGCCTTCAATGAGAGGAGCAGTTTCAAGGGATTGTCGCTGCTGTTGCAGGTCAACAACCTCACCGACACGACCACCACCAACTACAAGACTCCTGGCAATGTCGATGTGCCGGATGCGACGCAGCTGGTGCCGAACTACAACTACCGCTTCGGACGTCAGATCCTGGCCGGCCTGAACTACAAGTTCTGATCGCAAGGCAGGCAGATGGTGCCGGCGCCACAGGCGCGGTACCATTTGCCTACTCGTCCCCTTTTCGCCAACGCCATGACCCTCCAACCCGTCCGTACCATCGTCATCGTCGGCGGCGGTACGGCCGGCTGGATGGCAGCCTCGGCGCTTGCCAAGGTGTTGGAAGGCAAATGCGTGATCCGGCTTGTCGAATCCGACGAGATCGGCATCATCGGTGTCGGCGAAGCCACCATTCCGCACATCGGCGAGTTCAATCGCGCGCTGGACATCGATGAAGACGCCTTCATGCGCGCCACCCAGGCGACGTTCAAGCTCGGTATCGAATTCGTCAACTGGGGAGCCATCGGCGACCGCTACATCCACGGCTTCGGTTTCGTCGGCCAGGCCACCCAGGCGCTGCCGTTCCACCATTTCTGGCTGAGGATGCGGCGTGCCGGCCGCGCCGGCCCACTCGAGGCCTACTCAATCAACACCGCCGCACCGCTGCAAGCCAAGTTCATGCGCGCGCGCAAGGACATGCCGGGCTCACCGGTGGCCGACATTTCGCACGCCTTTCATTTTGACGCCGGACTTTACGCGCGATACCTGCGTGCCTACGCCGAGCAGCGCGGCGTTCGGCGCACCGAAGGCAAGATCGTAAGCGTCAGCCAGCGTGCATCCGACGGGTTCATTGACGCCGTGGTGATGGAAAGCGGCGAGCGCATCACCGGCAACTTTTTCATCGACTGCTCGGGACTGCGCGGATTGCTGATCGAGCAGACCCTCAAAGCCGGTTTCGAGGACTGGTCGCACTGGCTGCCGATGAACCGCGCCTTGGCGATTCCTTGCGAATCGGCCGGCCCCCTGCTGCCGATGACGCGCGCCACTGCCCATTCAGCGGGTTGGCAATGGCGCATCCCGCTGCAGCACCGCACCGGCAATGGCCACATTTACTGCAGC
>DASUDU010000215.1:0-2678 GCA_036275435.1 Usitatibacteraceae bacterium
CGAATCCGGAACCGGTTGCGCCAATGCCCCGTACGCGATGCACTTCCTGCTACCGATGGGCGCATCGACGATCGCTCCGGCATCGCCGTTGCCGGCGATCAGCGGCTGCAGCAACCTGCTCATCGACGGCACGACGCAGGCCGGCTACGCGGCCAATTCCTCGATTCCCGACTGGAACGCCGCCGTGCCGCTCGAACTCGATGGGGTCTCCTGCTCCATCTGTTCCGGGCTCAACCCCGTTGCGACCGGCACGATCATTCGCGGCATTCGCTTCAAGAACTGGGATCGCGGCATCAATATCAGCGCCACGGCGCACAACGTGGTGGTTCAAGGCAACGAGTTCCTCAACAACAATGAGGGCATCGCCCACCTCGGCTCAAATGGAGTCCTGATCGGCGGGTCGGGGTTGTCCGACCGCAACCTGATCGGCAGCAGCACCAGCCAAGGAATCCTCAGCGCGGCGCCCGCTGGCCCGCCGGTTTTCATCCGCAACAACGCCATCGGCGTCGGCCCCTCGCAGAGCCCGTTGTTCAACGACATCGGTATCAAGGTCATCAGCGGCGCGAACCACCAGATTCTGGATAACGTGATCGGGCTCGGCAATATCGGCGTTTTCGTCGACACGTTCTTCGCCTTCAGCGCGCAGTCGGCGGCGAGCGCGGCCCAACGGTTGCCGTCACCCGAGGCCGCAGCGGCTGCGGCAAGCGCTCCACCGACAACTGGCGCGGCCGGCGGAACCAAGGGCCGTGCCGAGCGCGCGCTGCCGCAAAAATCCGGACCGCCCGCGCCGGTGCTTGCCACGGGAATTCCGCTGGGCACGCCCGTCTTTTTGGCGACCAACAAGATCTATGGCAATAACATCGGCATCGTCGTGGACCGCGGCGGTCCGGTGCATTACGACGCCAACAACTCGATCTTCGGCAATTCGAATCTGGGCATCGACCTCAATAACGACGATGCCACGGCCAACGACGACCTCACGCCGCCCTACGACACCGACAGCGGACCGAACCAGTTGCTCAATTTCCCGCGGGTGCTGAGCGTCGTGCCGACTTCCGCGAACACCGCCAACATCAACTTCGAGATGAAAAGCACGCCGTCTTCAAACTTCGAAGTGTGTTTTTGCCGCAACAGCGCCGGCGGCGACCAGTGCGAGCAACAGGCCGCCTGCACCTCGATCAGCACCGACGCCAACGGGCTGCACACCGGCAGCTTTGCGCTCGGCAGCCTCAGCGCCGGCATGGGGATCACGATGATGGCGCGCGCGCTGACCGGACCGAAAATCTATGGCGCTTCGGAAATCTCGCCCAAGGTGCTGTTTGCGGCCGCTGGACCGGTCAGTTTCTCGGTTGATCCAGTCGTGTTTGCATCGACGCCGCTCAACTGGACTCGCACCATCAACCTCAACATCGTGAACTCGAGCGCCGCCCCGGTCACGTTTTCCGGGCCGGCTTTCTCAGGGGCAGCGGAAATCACTGGCGGGTTCACCAACCCGCAGGCCGTGCCGGCGTGCAACAGTGGCACCATCCCGGCGATGGGACAGTGCCAGCTCGCTTTCAGCTACACGCCGACCGCGTTGGGGCCATCGTCGGCGACCTTCAACCTGACCACATCGGCAGGGCCGGTGTCATTGAACTTGTCCGGATCGGGGATTGCCACACTGCCATTCCCCACGGGGCCGGCGCCGATCAATTTTGCCGCGACCGCGGTTGGTTCTTCGTCGGCACCGCTTCCGGCGGCCTTCGCAGTTCCTGCGGGTGGCCCCGCGTTGCAATTCTCCACGAGCGGCATTCTCGGTGCCGATGCGCCCGACTTTAACATCGCATCCGACGGCTGCAACCTGCAGACGATTTCCGCCGGAGCCAGTTGCACGGTCCAGGTGCGTTTCGCGCCGCAGGCAACCACGGGCGCGAAATCCGCCAGCCTGCTGCTATTCGCGTTTGAACCGTCCGGCGCTTATCGGAGTTTGCTCGCTTCGCTTACAGGATCGGCGATCGCGGCCGGCCCGGCCGTCACTGTCACCGGCACCACGACTTTCCCGTCCACCACGGTAGGCTCGTCCAGCGCGGTCCAGGCGATCACCATCACCAACAGCGGAACCGCAACCCTGACGATTTCCGCGATCAGCCACAGCGCACCGGGTGTGTTTCCGGATACCACGTCCGGGCCGGCTCCGAATATCGCGCACTGGTGCGGCTTTGGTTCCGTGGCCGGCGGCGCGCCGCAGACGGGTGCACCCATCAACATCGCGCCCGGCAGTTCGTGCGTGTGGAACCTGGTCTACACGCCTTCCGGTACCGGGCCACAATCGGCCACGATCACGATCAACTCGAATGCGCCGGGCAGTCCGCACACGGTGACGCTCAGCGGCAACGGCGTCGCAACCACCGCGCCGACCCTGACGGCTGGTTTCGCACCGACCAGCGTCGGTGTCAGCACCAATGCCACGCTGACCTTGACATTGAGCAACCCGAATCCTTCCCCAGCCGGCATCTCGCCTGGCGGAGCGGTGACCATGCCGGTCGGGTTGAACATTTCCGGACTGGTGGACAACTGCGGCGCATCGGCCTTCATCAACGTATCCACGGTGACAACCATCAACCTGGGCATGGCCAGCAGTATTCCGGCGCTGGGCAGTTGCACCATCACCGTGCAGGCGCAAAGCGCCACGCCAGGCA
>DASUDU010000216.1:0-3452 GCA_036275435.1 Usitatibacteraceae bacterium
CGAGGCGGGCGCCGCGTTCGGCGTGAGCCCCGGAAGCGCCGAGGCCCTGCTCGGCCATGTGGTGCGCAGCGGGCTGCCGTTCCTGCCGGGCACCATGACGCCGACCGACGTGATGCGTGCGCTCGGCTCCGGTTTCGATGCCATGAAGCTGTTTCCGGCCGCGCAGGCCGGCGGCATCGGCATGCTCAAGGCCCTCCACGGCCCGCTGCCGCAGGCGCGCTTTTGCCCGACCGGCGGCATCGATGCAACGAACGCGCGCGAATTCCTGGCGCTGCCCAACGTCGGTTGCGTGGGCGGCTCGTGGCTGGCACCGGCAAACCGGATCGCTGCCAAGGACTGGCCTGCCATCGAGCAGCTTGCCCGCGAGGCGGCCGCGCTGCGCTAAACCCACCCCAAGGCGACGCGCGCCAAACCTGCGCGGCCAAACCAGCCTAAATCCCCTGAGCAAATCTCCATGACCACTTCATCGAACCCGTCCCCGCGCGCCCTCGTCCTGTTTGGCGCAACCGGCGACCTGGCCCGGCGCATGCTCTGGCCGTCGCTGTATGCCCTCGATTGCGATGGCTTGCTGCCCGATGCGTTCCGGCTGGTCGGCGCGGCCACCTCGAAACTCGAGCGCGCGGCGTTCATCGCCAAGGTCCGCGACTCGATCCAGGCCTCGGCCAACGCGGCGATGTTCGACGAGGCGCGGTTCGCCGCCTTTGCCGAGCGCGTGCACTATGTGCCGGTCAATGTCGAGGCCGCGCAGGGGCTCGAGCCGATCCGCAGCGCGCTGGGCGGCGACGCCGCGGGCGGCGTCATCTACTACCTGTCGACCGGGCCGCAGCTGTTCGGCCCGATCTGCCTGGCGCTCAGGGACCACGGGCTGGTCGACGCGGCAAGCCGCATCGTCATCGAAAAGCCGATCGGCACCGACGCCGCTACCGCAGCCGGCGTGAACGCCGCGGTCGGCGCCGCGTTTCAAGAGAACCAGGTGTTTCGCATCGACCACTACCTGGGCAAGGAAGCGGTGCAAAACCTGCTGGCCCTGCGCTTTGCCAACGCCATCTTCGAACCGCTGTGGAACGCCAATGCCATCGAACAGGTGCAGATCAGCGTGGCCGAAACCGTGGGCGTCGGCGGCCGCTGGGGCTTCTACGACGGCACCGGCGCACTGCGCGACATGGTGCAAAGCCACGTGCTGCAGCTGCTGTGCCTGGTAGCAATGGAGCCGCCGGCCGGCTTCACGCCCTCGGCGGTGCGCAACGAGAAAGTCAAGGTGCTCTGGTCGCTCAGACCGATCACGGCAGAAAACGTCGCCACGCACACCGTGCGCGGCCAGTACGCCAAGGGGTTTTCCGGCGCCGAGGTCGCGCCGGGATACCTGGAGGAAGCCGGCGCCGCGGCCGCAAGCGACACCGAGACCTTTGTCGCCATCAAGGTCGAGGTCGACAACTGGCGCTGGGCGGGCGTGCCGTTCTACCTGCGGACGGGTAAACGCATGCAGCGCCGCTCCTCCGAGATCATGATCCAGTTCAAGCCCGCGCCGTACAACATCTTTGCCGGCATCGGCGCGACGCTGGCGCCCAATGCGCTGCTGATCCAGCTGCAGCCCGAGGAAACGATCACGCTGACCCTGATGCACAAGCAGCCGGGGTTGAACGAAGTGCGACTGGCCGAGGTGCCGCTCAACCTTTCGCTCGGCGAGGACTTCAAGTCCTCGCGCCGGCGCATCGCCTACGAGCGGATGCTGCTCGACGTGCTGCGCGACAACTCGGCCCTTTTCGTGCGCCGCGACGAGATCGAGGCGTCGTGGAAATGGATCGACGGCATCATCGACGGCTGGCGGTCTACGGGGCAGAAATGCAAGCCCTACCCGGCCGGCAGCAACGGCCCGACCGCGGCCATCGCGCTGACCGAGCGGCACGGGCACTCCTGGCACGAGTAGCCCGGGGACCCGTGCGAAAAACTCGTTGACTGACGCGGCTTTCGGGGCGATTTGCCGCGGAAAACCACGCCAGTCGGGGAGTTTCTACCCGGAATTGCGCAAGCCGGCCGCCAGCCCGTTGATCGTGAGGTGGATCGCGCGCCGGGTGCGCTCGTCATCCTGGCCGGCGCGGTAACGGCGCAGCAGCTCGATCTGGATGTGGTTGAGCGGATCGAGGTAGGGAAAGCGGTTGCGGATCGAGCGCGCCAGCGCCGCGTTGCCTTCGAGGAAGCGCGTCGCGCCGGTGATGGCAAACAGCGCATCGCGCGTACGCCGCCATTCATCCTCGATGGCGGCAAAGATCGCCTCGGCGTCGGGGACTTCCGAGGCCAGCGTGGCGTAGCGGCGCGCGATGGCCAGGTCGGTCTTGGCCAGCACCATGTCCATGTTGGCCAGAACGGTGCGAAAGAACGGCCAGCGCGCGTGCATGTCGCGCAACAGGGCCCAGGCGGCGTCGCGGCCAGCCGCATGCGCGTCGATCCACTGCTCGATCGCCGAACCGACACCGAACCAGCCCGGCAGCGCCAGGCGCGCCTGGCTCCAGCTGAAGACCCAGGGAATGGCGCGCAGGTCGGCGATCGACTGCGAGGCCTTGCGCGAGGCCGGGCGGCTGCCGATGTTGAGCCCGGAGATCTCGCCGATCGGCGTGACGGCGCGGAAAAAGGCGTTGAAGTTGGGCGTCTCATAGACCATGTGCCGGTAGGCCGCGCACGCCAGGGCACTCATCGACTCGAGGGCCGCACACCAGGCGGCGTCCTCCTCGCCCTGGGCCGCGCCGAAGTTGGCCAGCAGCGCGGCCGAGACCAGCGTCTCGAAATTGCGCCGCCCGTGCTCGGCGTCGGCGTACTTGGCGGCGATGACCTCGCCTTGCTCGGTCAAGCGCAAGCCGGACGCCGAGACGCCGTCGGGCTGCGCGAGGATCGCCTCGAAGGTCGGCCCGCCGCCGCGTCCAACGGTGCCGCCGCGGCCGTGGAACAGGCGGATCTTCACCCCGGATTCGCGCGCCAGCGCCGCGAGCGCCTTTTGCGCGCGATACAGCTCCCAGTTGGCGGTCAGGTAGCCACCGTCCTTGTTGCTGTCCGAGTAGCCGAGCATGATCTCCTGCAAGCCGCCCTGCGTATCGACCCAGGCGCGGTAGGCAGGCAGCGCGAAGGCCGCGCGCATGACCGCGAGGCAGTCGCGCAGGTCGGTGATGGTCTCGAACAGCGGCACGATGGCGATCACCGGCGCCGGACGGCCGTCGCGCAGTGGCAGCGAGCCGGTCTCCTTGAGCAGCAGCGCCACTTCCAGCAGGTCGCTCACCGATTGCGCCTTGGAGATGATGGCGTGCGGAATGGCACCGTCGCCGAAGCGCGCATTGAGGGCCGCGGCGCTTTTGAAGATCGCCAGTTCCGACAGCGTGGTTTCGCCGTAGCTCTGGGCGGCCACGAACAGCGCGCGCGGGTTGGCCAGCTCGGCGGCCAGCAGCGCGACGCGCGACGCCTCG
>DASUDU010000217.1:0-2340 GCA_036275435.1 Usitatibacteraceae bacterium
TTTGCGGTGGCATCGATCAGCGTGTAGCCCAAACCGTTGCCGCCGACGACATTTCCAGTGCCCGGCCCTCCCGGATTGGGTGGCGGGTTGTTGCCACTGTCACCGGCCGACTGGGTTTGGCTCGCTGAACCGCTGCCGGAACCGACCATGATCTTGCCCGCATCCAGCAGGCTGGGCGGCGTCGGGATGATCTTCGGTGCCTGGCCCAGCACGACTTGAACGGTCTGGTTGGGGATGGTTTCGATCGGCGCAAAATTGCCTTCGTTGGCGGAGACGAAGTGCTTGCCTTCGATCGTGTAATTGAGCGTCACCGTTTCGTCGTCGGAGGTATTGAGGATGTTTCCCGAACCGCGAATGCCGACGGTGGCGACGCGGGTGCGCATCGTGTACTGCTTCCTGTTGGCCTCGCTCAACAGGGCGGTAAATGCGCGCAGCGTGCCCTTGGTCAGTTCCAGCACGCGGCCGGCCTGCATCGGATTTTCCGGGTACCTCTGCACCCGCAGCGTGGAATTGGAACGCAACGACAACTTGGCCTGGTCGATCATCTCCAGTTGCGCCATGCCATTGGTGCCGGTCAGGATAATGTCGCCTTCATTGACCTCCATGCCGATGCGCGCCTGGCGCTTCAGGCTGCCGGTCTGGATTTCGACCAGGCCGGTGACGAAGGAAATCGTGCCGCTCCGGGCCATCGCGGCCGGGGACATCCCGAGCGCCAGCAGAGCCAGAATCACCGCCGCGTGCAGCGGCTGCAGGGAACGGTTGCGCATCATGGTCGATACTCCTTCGCCCGGCTTCATTGGAAATCGCAACGGATGTTCGAGGACACCTCGTTGCGCGTGTAATCGTAGATCGCGATGTTCGAATCGTTGCGCGAGCCGAACCACTGCGCGCGCATCGTGCAGCGCGGCTGGAAGCGCCAGCTCACGCCCAGCGTCAGGTCGGCGAGCTTGTCGCGGCCGCTTTCAACCTCGGTAGCGCGGGCGAACGGCGAGCGGTCGCGGCGCAGCGTGAACCCGGCGCTGTTGAACCAGGCCAGGCTGTCGGAGAGCGAATACTGGTAGAACCCACGCAGGCCGCCGACGCGCTTGGATTTGTCGGTGACGCCGTCGGCGAGCTTGTTTTCGGCTCGGTCGTGCGAATAGAAGCCGGAGAATTGCAGCACCGGCCGGCCGGCTCCGGCCATGTTGTTGATCCACCCGGCGTTGAATCCGGCGCCGTTGAAGTCCTCGATTTCGTTTTTCAGGAAGCGCACTCGCGAGCCGCTGACGCCGGCATGCACCTGCTGGCGATCGGACAGCGAATAGCGGTATTCAGCGCTCAAGGTACCCGTGGTGCGGTCATTGGTCGGCTTCGGGTCCCCCGGCGCCATGCCGTCCTGGTTGTAGCGGTTGAAGGAGCCGCCCAGCCGGAATGCGTTCTTGCCCTCGGCCCACGTGGCGCCGGCGCGCACTTCGCCGAACACGGAATTGAACTCCGCCTCGCGCCGGTAACCGCGGCCGCGCGCCTCGGCGCCCAGATGGCCGGTCCACGCCCCGCCAAGCGGCTCGAGCAGGTCGGCGCCGACCGACGCGCCCAAGTACGGGGCCTTGCGTTTGATCGAGTTGCCGGTCGGGTCGACGCCGGGGATGTTGAACGCCGACTCCACCGCGCGGGTGAAATCGTTGGGCACGCCGGTAATGTTGCTGTCGTAACCGAGCGAGAGTTCGCTCCACGCCGCCACCACGCGCTTGCCAGCCTGGCGGCGCTCGGCAATGGCTTGCAGGTAGCGGTTGATGGCCATGCGCGCGGCCTCCGGCGGGTTGCTCGCGGCCAGTTGGCGGAAGGTTGCTTCCGCCAGATCGAGCGAATTGTGCGCGAAATAGGCGCGGCCCAAGTCAAGCAGCGCTCCGGCGTGATTGGGCTTGGCGGCCAGCACGCGCTCGAAGGCGATGATCGACTCGTCGATCTTGCCGCTGTCGAGCGCGCTCAGCCCGAGCAAGTAGTCGAAGTCCGCATCGCCGGCCAGCTTGCCTTGCTCAGCCACGAGCATCATGTAGGCCTGCTTGGGGTTTCCGGCGGCCAGCTGTTTTTGCGCATCGGCGAGCAGCTTCGGATTGGCCTGTGCGCCTGTAGCCGCGGCCAGAAACGCCGACAGCAACAGGCTTTGCAACAGTGCGGGCGCCGGGTGGGAAGTCGATTTGTTTTTCATGGTCATGACCATCAAGTTGCGCGGCCCGTCCACCCTCAACGCCAGGCGGAACAGGGTTCGCAAAAGAAATGAGGACATTCCCCTTTGTTTTTGATTTCAAAGGGAAACTCACTTCACCAATTCCTGACAGTGCATACTATGCCGATCCCCCA
>DASUDU010000218.1:0-2553 GCA_036275435.1 Usitatibacteraceae bacterium
GTTCGAGCCGGGTCACGGCTTCGCACGCGCCAAGGTAGCGCGCGTGCTCCGGCGCCTTCGCGCCGGAGGCCCAGCGCTCCGGCCGGCCGGGCTGGGCGACGTCGAACACATGCGTGGCGCCCGCAAACGGCTTCGGTTCCAGGCGTGCGGCACCGGCAAAGCGCCGCGCGATGCGAAACGCCGCGTCGATCTCCTCGGGCGGCAGGCGCTCCGGCGAAGCAATGGCGACCAGGATCCCGATCATCAATTCGGCGAGCGGCGTAGTGTGCAGTTTTTCCGTCGCGTAGGCGTGGGTTGCCGCGGCCAGCACGTCGGCCCTCTCGCAGCGGCCCAGCAGGTCGAACAGGCCCGACCAGATCGGTGTGCCGATCGGTTCGTAATGCAGCATCAGGATGCGCATCTGCGTGACGCGGGCGCGCATGGCGCGCGCCGCGAAGCTGGCGGCTGCGGCACGGCCGGCCTCCACTACGGGATGATCGGGAAGGTTTTCGCGCGCGCAGCGCTGCCAAGCATCGGCCAGCGCCGCCCAGAATTGCGCGACGGCGCCCCAGAGGATGCGGCCGCTGGCATTGCGCAAGCGCGGATCCTTGAAGTAGCGCAGCATCAGC
Source organism: Usitatibacteraceae bacterium (assembly GCA_036275435.1). Lineage (GTDB taxonomy): Bacteria > Pseudomonadota > Gammaproteobacteria > Burkholderiales > Usitatibacteraceae > UKL13-2. Next base: position 609 of record DASUDU010000218.1, read on the forward strand.
GTGCGCTCGGGTTCACGCGCTGCGTCGTCCAGCAGGGCGATGACTTCGATGCGGGTTCCGGCTTTGAAATCGTCCGCCTGCGTGACCGATTCCAGCCACTGTGTCAGGTCGGCCAGTGCCTTGAGCGGATCGCTGGGCGAAAGCAGGTCGATCAAGCGCTGCGCAGCTTCCGGGGAGTGCAACGGGTGGCGGTCCTTGCTGCCGCCGAGACCGAACAGGCTCATCTACGGATTCTCCTGCGTTACCCAATCGACATGCACCCTGAATGTCGGCAATGAACGGAACGCCAACCGGCGCCGGCTGCACGAGGGTCAGTATCGCCGCGCCGTTACGCCGGGTCAAACGCAAAGATTGTGACGTGGCTTCATTGCACGCAATGCACGACCGCTAGAATGCACGGCATCACTTCTGGCTGTCGAATCTCATGCCTGCCTTTTCAATCCGACCGGCGACCCCGGCGGACATTCCGGCGCTGATCGCGCTGATGCACGATTTCCACGCCGAATCGGGTTACCGGCTGGACCACGCGCGGGCCGGGCAATCGTTCGCGCAGCTGCTGGGCGACGCCCGCAACGGCGCTGCCTGGCTCGCAACAGGGGATGAAGGTCGTCCACTGGGCCACGCGGTCCTCACGCTGCGCCATTCCATGGAGTTCGGCGGCCCGGCCGGGCATGTCGATGACCTGTACGTGGCCCCCGGCGCGCGGCGCGGCGGCGTCGGACTGGCGCTGCTCGAGGCGCTGCGCGACCATGCGGCACGTTGCGGGGTGCTCGGGCTGTTTGTCGAGGTCGGCGCGGACAATGCCGCGGCGCAGGCGTTGTATCGCCGCAGCGGTTTTGCGCCGGCAGCGGGTGATCGCGTGTTGCTGGCGCGCGATCTGGATGGCGTTACCCCAGGAGATTGCTGCTGATGGAACTGACCCGGACATTCAAGCGATTCATGGATTCCGAGCGCGCGGCGGGAGTCGTGCTGCTGGCCTGCACCGTGGTCTCGCTGCTGCTGGCCAACTCGCCGGCCGGCGAGGCGTACTCCGCATTCTGGAAGCAACCCCTCGCCGGCCTGAGCCTCGAGCTTTGGATCAATGACCTGTTGATGGCGATCTTTTTCCTGCTGATCGGGCTGGAACTGGAGCGCGAGATCTACAGCGGTGAACTGTCCAGCCTGCGCAATGCGCTGCTGCCGATTTGCGCGGCGGCCGGCGGCATGCTGGCCCCGGCCCTGATCCACTATGCATTCAACGCGGGCACCGTGGCGCAGGACGGGTTTGGCATCCCGATGGCCACCGACATCGCCTTCACGCTCGGCGTGCTCGCCCTGCTCGGTTCGCGCGTTCCGGCCTCGCTCAAGGTGTTCGTGGTGGCCTTCGCCGTGATCGACGACCTGGGCGCGATCGTGCTGATCGCGACCGTCTACACAGCGAACGTGTCGCTGGCCTACCTGGGCGGCGCGATTGGATTGTGGATCGCGTTGGTGGTGCTCAACCGCTGCAACGTCATGCGCCTCGCGCCGTATCTCGTCGGCGGCGCGCTGCTGTGGTTCCTGATGTTGAAATCCGGCGTGCATGCAACGATCGCCGGGGTGGCGCTGGCTTTTGCCATCCCGTTTTCGGCGCGTGACAACGATCTCGGCTCGCCCTCGCACCGCCTAGAGAACCTGCTGCACAAGCCGGTGGCGTTCCTCATCCTGCCGCTGTTTGCGCTGGCCAACACGGCGGTGGTTATCGGGCCGGGGTGGGTCGAGGCGCTGGCCGGCGCGAACAGCCTCGGGATCATTTTCGGGTTGGTCGTCGGCAAGCCGCTCGGCATCGTCCTGTTCTGCTGGATCGCCGTGAAGATCGGCCTGTGCCGCCTGCCGGACGATGTGAATTGGCTGCACCTCACCGGCGCGGGCATGCTCGGCGGGATCGGCTTCACGATGTCGATCTTCATCACCAACCTTGCGTTCG
>DASUDU010000219.1:0-7579 GCA_036275435.1 Usitatibacteraceae bacterium
GCCGGGTTGATCCAGGCCACCGATCCGGTCAGCGGGATCTTCACCTGCTCGTCGAGGAACGAGAGCACCACCAGGACTTCGTCGCCGAGCCGGTGTTCGCGGCGCGTTTCCATGAACAGCCCGCCGCCCTTGAGGAACGGCATCCAGCAGGCGTAGAGCGCGCTCTTGCCGCGCAAGTTGAGCGCGATGACATCCGGACGCCGGATCGGCGTGACGGTGGCAATGGGTCCGTCGGCACTCATCGATGGGCAGCCTGCGCGGTGATGGCCTGAAAATAGGATATTAGCAATTGCTCGACAAAAAGTCGCGCGTTGAGCGGATGGGTCGCGTGGCGGCGCATCCGCCGCAGGCCCGCCTCGAAGCTGAGCAGCCGCAACGGGTCGAGGCGCCGGGCGATCGCCTGCAGCGCCTCCTGGCGATCGGGGTTGAAGCGGGCCGAGCCGGCCATGCGCGTGGTCACCAGGTCCGCCACCCAGCATTGCATCCAGCCGACCAGCTGGACCAGTTCGGCCTTTTCAAAACCCTGCGCGCAGGCCAGCAGGTCCGGCTCGCGCTCGGCCAGCGTCGCCAGGAAACGGCGCCGCGCCTCCTGCTGCTCGGCCGAAGCCATTTGCAGCGCCAGCAGCGGCGCGCCGCCGGCCTGCGCGAGCAGCGTTGCCGCGTCGGCAATGCCGGCAGCGGCGAGCCAGGTCTCGGCTTCGCGCGCCTCGGGCGCGGGCAGCACCAGGCGCTGGCAGCGGCTGCGGATGGTCGCCAGCAGGCGGCCGGCGCGCTCCGCGACCATGACGATGACGGTTCGCGGCGGCGGTTCCTCGAGCGTTTTGAGAAAGGCATTGGCCGCGGCGCTGTTCATCGCTTCGGCCGGGTGCACTACGAGCACGCGAAAGCCGTCGCGATGCGTGCTCAGGGTCATGAAGTCGCTCAGGTCGCGAACCTGCTCGATGCGGATTTCGCGGCTTTTCTTTTCGCCCGGCGCCTCGCCCGCCGGCTCGCCATCGGCGGCAGAGTCCTCGGCCTGCGCATCGGGAAACAGTTCGCGGTAGTCCGGATGATTGCCCTCGTCGAACCAGCGGCAGGCCGCGCACTGCCCGCAGGCGCGGCTGCCGCCGGCTTCGCACAGCAGCGCCTTGCCAAAACCGCGCGCGAACTCGACTTTGCCGATGCCCTCGCGGCCGAGCACCAGCAGCGCGTGCGGCATGGCTTCGCGCCGCGCCAGCAGCCGCTCGACCGCCGCGGCATGCCAGGGCAGGATCGGGTCGCTCACAGCGCCGCCAGGTGCGCAGCCAGCGCGGCGCGGATCGCGGCGATGTCCTGGCGCGTATCGATGATGCGAAAGCGCCTGGCATAGCGGTCTGCGCGCGCCAGGTACTCGGCGCGCACGCCGGCAAAGAACGCCTCCTGCTCGCGTTCGAACTTGTCCGGCTCGGCGCTCGAGGCGGCCACGCGGCTGCGCGCCAGGTCCAGCGGCGCGTCGAACAGGAAGGTGAGGTCCGGCTGCAGGTCGCCGTGCACCCACGCCTCGAGCACGCCGACGCGCTCGCGCGCGAGCCCGCGTCCGCCGCACTGGTAGGCGTAGGTCGAGTCGGTGAAGCGGTCGCAGACCACCCATTCGCCGGCCGCCAGGGCCGGCTCGATGACGGTGGCCATCAGCTCGCGGCGCGAGGCAAACATCAGCATCGCCTCGGTTTCGCCGTGCATGCGTTCGGCGAGCAGCAGCGCGCGCAGCTTCTCGCCGACCGGCGTGCCGCCCGGCTCGCGCGTGGTGCGCACCGTGTGTCCGCGCGCCGCGATCGACTCGGCGATGAACGCCAGGTGCGTCGACTTGCCGGCGCCGTCGATGCCTTCGAGGGTGATGAACTTGCCGCGGGGCTTCATTTCTTCAGCTGGTATTTCGCGACGGCCCGGTTGTGCTCGGCAAGGCTTGCCGAAAAATAATGGCTGCCGTCGCCCTTGGCCACAAAGTATAGGCGGTCGGACTTGGCCGGGCGCGTCGCCGCGACCAGCGAGTCCCAGCCGGGCATGGCGATCGGCGTCGGCGGCAGGCCATCGCGGGTGTAGGTGTTGTACGGCGTGTCGGTTTCCAGGTCGCGGCGGCGGATGTTGCCATCGAAGCGCTCGCCCATTCCGTAGATCACCGTCGGGTCGGTCTGCAGGCGCATCGGGATGCGCAGGCGATTGACGAACACCGAGCCGATCAGCGCGCGCTCGCCGGCCTGGCCGGTTTCCTTCTCGATGATCGAGGCCATGATCAGCGCCTGGTAGGCGTTCTTGTAGGGCAGGCCCTCCTCGCGCGCGGCCCAGGCCTCGGCGAGCTTCTTGTGCATCGTCTGGTAGGCCTTCTTCAGCACGTCGAAATCGCTGGCCCCGTCGACGAAGCGATAGGTGTCGGGAAAGAACAGCCCTTCCGGATGGGTTTCGGTCGCGCCAAGCTTGGCGAGGATCTCGCGGTCGGTCAGGCCTGCGAGGGTCTGGCGAAATGCCTTGTTGGCGGCGAGCTGCTCGCGCAGGTCGCGGAAGGTCGAGCCCTCGACGAAGGTCACCAGCACCGGGATGACGTCGCCATCGTTGAGTTTTTTCAGCAGCGCCAGCGGCGTCAGCGGCGTATCCAGCCGGTAGCGGCCGGCCTGGATGCCGCGCGCCTGCTCGGTCACGCGACCGAGCCACCAGAGGCGTTGCTCGTCGGGCAACAGGCCGGCCGCGTGCAATTGCGCGGACAAGGCCTTGAGCGAGGTGCCGCGCGCGACGCTGAATTCGAACGGCGTCTGCGGCAGCGGCAGCGCGGCCGTTGCGAACGCGTGCAGCCACGCGGTAGCGCCCGCGACGGCGCCGGCGGCCAGCACCAGCATGAGGATCAGCAGCCGTTTCAGCACGGCCGGGAGCGCATCAGGCGAACCGCTTGATGACCACGGTTCCGTTGGTCCCGCCGAAGCCGAAGGAATTCGACATCGCGACGTCGATCTTCATCTGCCGCGCGCTGTTGGCGCAGTAGTCGAGGTCGCACTCCGGGTCCTGGTTGACGATATTGATGGTTGGCGGCGAGACCTGGTGGTGCACGGCGAGCGTGGTGAACACGGCCTCGACACCGCCGGCCGCGCCGAGCAGGTGGCCGGTCATCGACTTGGTCGAGTTGACCACCAGCTTCCTGGCGTGATCGCCGAAGGCCGCCTTGAGCGCCATGGTTTCGTTGATGTCGCCCAACGGGGTCGAGGTGCCGTGGGCGTTGACGTAATCGATCTGGTCGGCGTTGACCCCGGCGTTGCGCAGGGCCGCGAGCATGCCGCGGCGCGGGCCGTCCATGTTCGGCGCGGTCATGTGGTAGGCGTCGGCGCTCATGCCGATGCCGAGCAGTTCGCCGTAGATGCGCGCGCCGCGCGCCTTGGCGTGCTCCAGTTCCTCGAGGATGACGATACCGGCGCCTTCGCCGAGCACGAAGCCGTCGCGATCCTTGTCGAACGGGCGGCTGGCCGCCTGCGGCGCATCATTGCGCTCGGAAAGGGTCTTGACCGAACAAAAGCCGCCCATTCCGGCCATGCACACGGTCGCCTCGGACCCGCCGGCGACCATGATGTCGGCGTCGCCGTACTCGATAAAGCGCGCGGCATCGCCGATGCAATGGGTCGAGGTGGTGCAGGCCGAGACCATCGACACGTTCGGCCCCTTCATGCCGAAGTGGATGGAAATGACCCCGGCCACCATGTTGACGATCGAGCCGGGCACGAAGAACGGCGAAATGCGCCGCGGCCCCTTGGCGATCATCTCGCGGATGTTGTCCTCGATCATCGGCAGGCCGCCGATGCCCGAGCCGACGTTGACGCCAAAGCGCTCGGCGTTGTCTTCGCTCACGGTCAGCCCCGCGTCGTCCATCGCCATCTTGGTCGCCGCCAGGCCGTAGTGGATGAAGGTGTCCATGCGCCGCACTTCCTTGGGCGACATCCACTGTGCCGGGTCGAAGTCTTTCACCTCGCCGGCGATGCGCGTCGGCAGCACCGAGGCGTCGAAGCGGGTGATCGGCCCGATGCCGCTGCGGCCGTTGACCAGGTTGTCCCAGGCCTGGGCGATGCCGTTTCCGACCGGCGAAACGATGCCCAGACCCGTGATGACGACGCGTCGTTTTGACATGACGATGGGAAGAAAAGGGAAAGCGGGACGGCCGGCAACCGGTGCCGGCCGCGGCGTGGACGCTACTTCTTGAGGTTGGCGTTGATGTAGTCGATGGCCTGCTGGACCGTGGTGATCTTTTCGGCGGCCTCGTCGGGAATCTCGGTCTCGAATTCCTCTTCCAGCGCCATCACCAGCTCGACGTTGTCGAGCGAATCCGCGCCCAGGTCTTCGACGAACGAGGATTCGTTCTTGATGTCGGCCTCGGCGACGCCGAGCTGCTCAGCGACAATTTTCCTGACCCGCGCTTCGATGTTGTCCATTTGCTGCTTCCTCCGACTGGGGATGAAAAAAACCTGCCTATTTTAGCAAAACCGCGGCACCAGCCGGCGCCGCGGACCCTGTGCGCCACTACTCCATGTGCATGCCGCCGTTGACGTGCAGCGTGCTGCCGGTGACATACCCGGCTCCCGGCGAGGCCAAATACAGCACCGCCCGCGCGATGTCGTCGGCGTGACCAAGCCGGCCAAGCGGCACATTCTCCACCAACTTGGCAACTTGTGCTTCGGGAAGACCCTTGGTCATGTCGGTGTCGATGAATCCGGGCGCCACGCAGTTCACCGTGATGTTGCGGCTGCCCACCTCGCGCGCCAGCGCCTTGGTGAAGCCGACCAGGCCGGCCTTGGCGGCGACGTAGTTGACCTGGCCCGGGTTTCCCATCGCGCCGACCACCGAACCGATGTTGATGATGCGCCCGGAGCGCGCCTTCATCATGCCGCGGATCACCGCGCGCGACAGGCGGAACACCGAGGTCAGGTCGGTGTCGATCACCGCCTGCCAGTCGTCGTCCTTCATGCGCATGATCAGCCCGTCGCGGGTAATGCCGGCGTTGTTGACCAGGATGGAGATTGCGCCGAACTGCTGTTCGATGGCGCCGATCGTTTCGTCGATCTGCGCGGCGTTGGCGACGTCGAGCACGCGCCCGGAGCCCTTGGCGCCGCTTGCCGCAATGGCTGCGCCGATCGCCTCGGCTCCCGGCTCGCTCGTCGCCGTGCCGACCACCGCGGCGCCGGCCTCGGCCAGGCGTTTCAGGATCGCCGCGCCGATACCGCGCGATGCGCCGGTTACAAGTGCAACCTGTCCTTGCAGTTCACTCATGACGAGGCTCCTGGTTTTGCGCCAAACTCGCTCACCGCGACGGCCAGCGCCGCCGCGTCGTGCACCGAAAGGCACTGCAGCGCCGAATCGATGCGCGTATTCAAGCCGGTTAGCACCTTGCCCGGCACGCATTCGACGACCGCACCGATGCCCTGTGCGGCAAAGGCCTGCACAGTCTCGATCCAGCGCACAGACGAATAGAGCTGACGGACCAGCGCCGCCTTGATATCGTCCGGCGTCGGGTGAACCGCCGCATCGGCATTTTGCAGTACCGGAACGCGCGGATGCGCCATTGCGACCGTGGCCAGTGCCGCCTCGAGCCTGGCCGCCGCGGGCTTCATCAGCGCGCAATGCGAAGGAACGGACATGGGCAGCATCAAGGCGCGCTTGGCGCCGCGCTGCTTGGCCAGCGCCATGCCGCGCTCGACCGCGCCGCGCTGGCCGGCAATGACAACCTGGTTTGGGGAGTTGAGATTTACCGCCTCGAGCACCTCGCCCGCGGCCGCTTCGGCGCAGACGGCCTGCACCGCGGCGACATCGAGGCCGAGGATGGCGGCGATGCCGCCGGTGCCCTCGGGCACCGCATCCTGCATCGCCTGGGCGCGCAATCGCACCAGGCGCAAGGCGTCGGCGAATTCGAGCGCGCCCGCAGCAACCAGCGCGGTGTATTCGCCGAGACTGTGGCCGGCCATGCAGGCCGGTTGCGCGCCGCCGGCGGCAAGCCAGGCACGCCAGGTGGCCACGCCGGCCGTGAGCATCAGCGGCTGGGTGTTCACGGTCTGGTTTTGCAACTCGGCCGGGCCGTTCTGCTGCAGCGCCCACAGGTCGGCGCCGAGCACGGTGGACGCCTCGTCGAACGTGGCGCGGATCTCCGGCCGTTCGCCGAATCCGTTCATCATGCCAACCGACTGCGAGCCCTGGCCGGCAAACACCATTGCGAACATCATCGTTTGTTCTTCCTCACCATTGGATCAGCGCCGCGCCCCAGGTAAAGCCGCCGCCCAGCGCCGCCATCAGCACGTTGTCGCCGGGCTTGATCTTGTGCTCGCGCACCGCGACGTCCAGTGCCAGGGGAATCGACGCCGCGGACGTGTTGCCATGTCGGTCGACGGTCAGCACCACCTTGTCGTCGGGCAGCTTGAGCTTCCTTGCCGCGTGCAGGATGATGCGCTGGTTGGCCTGGTGGCAGATGAACCAGTCGATTTCCTCGGGCTGCATGCCGTTGGCATTGAGCGCTTCCCAAGCCACTTCCTCGAATGCCTTGACCGCGAACTTGTAGACCGTGCCGCCTTCCATGGTCAGCAGCGGCGTGCCGCGCACCTTGCCGCCTTCGACGGTGCCCGGCGTGCACAGCATGTCCTTGTAGTGGCCGTCCGAGTGCAGGTGCGTGGTCAGCACGCCCGGCACGTTGGAGGCGCGCAGCACCACCGCGCCCGCGCCGTCGCCGAACAGCACGCAGGTGCTGCGGTCCTTGAAATCGAGGATGCGGGAAAACACTTCGCTGCCGACCACCAGCGCGCATTGTGCCGATCCGGCGCGGATGAACTTGTCGGCCGTGGCCAGCGCGAAGACGAAGCCGGAGCAGACCGCCTGCAAATCAAAGGCGATGCTGTGGCCGATGCCCAGCTTTTCCTGCAGGATGCACGCGGTTGCCGGGAACACCATGTCCGGGGTCGAGGTGGCGACGATGATCAGGTCGATTTCGTCGGCGCGCACGTGCGCCGCGTGCATGGCGCGCCGGCAGGCTTCGAGCGCCAGGTCGCTGGCGTTCTGCTCCGGCGCCGCGTAATGCCGCTCGCGAATGCCGGTGCGCGAGACGATCCACTCGTCGCTGGTTTCGACGATCTTCTCCAGGTCGGCATTGGTCACCAGCCGCTCGGGCAGGTAGCTGCCGGTTCCGGCGACGCGCGAGTAGGTCATGCGCCCTCCGCGTTGGCCGCGCGCGGCGCGAGCATGCCCTCGGCATGCAGGCGCTCGATTTCGGCGGTGATCAACTTGAGCAGGCCGTGCTCGACTTCCGACGCGGCGCGCCGCAGCGCGTGGGAAAACGCCACCGCGTCGGCCGAACCGTGGCTCTTCACCACCACGCCGCGCAGGCCGAGGAAGGCCGCGCCGTTGAAGCGGCGGTGGTCCATGCGGTGCTTGAAGCGGTTGATCACCGGCAGCGAAACGAACGCGGCGAACTTGCTGTACAGGCCGTTCTTGTATTCGGCCTTGAGGAAATCGGCGACCATGCGCGCCATGCCCTCGGAGGTCTTGAGCATGACATTGCCGACAAAGCCGTCGCAGACGACGACGTCGGTGGTGCCCTTGTAGATGTCGG
>DASUDU010000220.1:0-2370 GCA_036275435.1 Usitatibacteraceae bacterium
CCGGCGCCGGGCTCGCGCGCGCAACTCGAGGCGGCAACGGCGCGCCTGCACGAGGGCATGCTCGACCGCGACCGGCCGCTGTGGCAGTACACGCTCATCGAAGGGCTCGACAACGGCGACGTGGCGCTGCATTGCAAGATCCACCACGCCGCGCTCGACGGGCAGGGCGGGGTGGCGCTGGCGCATGCGACGCTCGACAGCACGCCCGATGCGCCGGCGGTGACGGCGAAGGACGCGCCGGCCGCGCGCCGGCCACCCGGCGCGGCACGGTTGCTGTCGCAGGCGTTGCGCAATTCCGTGGCGCAGTACGGGCGCATCATCCAGGCGGTGCCCGGCGCGCTGAAAAGCGTCGGCGCGGCCGGCGCAGCACTACTGTCGTCATCGCAGGCACGCAAGGCCGGTGCGCCGACCGAGCAGGGACGCGGCATCCCGGAACTGGCCGGCATCAACCCGGCCGACAGCCCGGAACAGGCGGCCCGCTCGCTGCTGAAGAAAATCCCCGGCGGCATCACGCTCGGCCCGCGCACCGCGCTCAACGTGGCCATCGGCGGCAAGCGCGCGTTCGCCGGACTGCGCATTCCGCTGGCCGAGGCCAAGGCGCTGGCGCGCCACTTCGATGCCAAGCTCAACGACATCGTCATGGCGCAGTGCGCCGGTGCGCTGGCACGCCACCTTGCAGCCTCCGGCGCGTCGCCGGCCAAATCGCTGGTCGCCGCGATTCCGGTGAGCCTGCGAATGCCCGGCGATACGTCGCAAAGCAATCAGGTGACGATGATGCTGGTGGATCTTGCCACGCGCATCGCCGACCCGCGCAAGCGCCTTGCCGCGATCCTCAAATCCAGCGGCAAGGCCAAGCTGCTCACGGGCGCGACGAAGGACGTCATTCCAACCGACATGCCCTCGCTCGGCATGCCCTGGCTGATGAGCGTGCTCACGCCGCTGTACAAGAGCGCCGTGGCCAGCAACCGCATCCCGGTGGTGGCCAACCTGTTCATTTCCAACGTTCCCGGGCCGCAGCAGCCGCTGTACCTGGCCGGCGCGGAACTCACCGAGTACTACCCGGTATCGATCGTCACCCATGGCCTGGCGCTCAACATCACCATCCAGAGTTACAACGGCTCGCTCGACTTCGGCTTCATCGCCTGCAAGAAGGCCTTGCCGAAGCCGCGGCAGTTCGCCGCACACTTGAAGGCCGCGCACGAAGAACTGATGGAACTGATGCACCGCGAATCGGCGCCGGCCGCGCCGCGCGCGGCAAAATCGAGGAGGAAGCGCTAGATGCAATCGTCCCGCGAACGGCAGCGCAAGCACACCTTGCGCGACAACATCGAGTGGCGCAAAAAGGCCTTCGACGAGTGGCTCGACGCGGCGTTCAACCTGCGCGCGCCGGGCGCCTTCCTGATGGCGCTCGAATCGCGCGCGCCGCTCGAATTCGGCGCGACGCTGGCCGCGTGGCCCTTGCTGCGTTCGGCCCCGGCCGGCGACGGGCACCCGGTGATCGTCTTTCCCGGCCTCGCCGCGGGCGACTTGTCGACGCTGCCGCTGCGCAACTTTCTTTCCGCGCTGGGCTACGACGCCTACGGCTGGGACCTGGGACTGAACTTCGGTCCGCGCAACGGCGCGCTCAGCAAGAGCCTCGATCGCTTGGAGCGCATCCACGCCGACAGCGGCAAGAAGGTCAGCCTGATCGGCTGGAGCTTGGGTGGAGTGTACGCGCGCGAGTTCGCCAAGGCCGCACCCAAGGCGGTGCGCAGCGTCATCACCCTCGGCACACCGTTTGCCGGCGACCCGAAGGCGACCAATGCCTGGCGGCTGTACGAATTCGTCAGCGGCCACAAGCTCGACGACCCGCACATGCTCGCGCACCTGAAGGCCGCGCCGCCGGTGCCGACCACGTCAATCTTCAGCCGCAGCGACGGCGTGGTCTCCTGGCCATTGTCGGTGCAAAAGGAAAACGCGCACGCCGAGAACATCGAAGTCGTCGCCAGCCACGTCGGCATGGGGCTCAACCCGGCGACCCTGTACGCGGTGGCCGATCGCCTCGCGCAACCGGAAGGCCAGTGGAGCAAGTTCGACCGCAGCGGCTGGCGGCAATGGTTCTATCGCGACCCGGCGCGGGATGCGGATTCGCTTTGGTAAGACCGGCCGATTGAATCGTGCACCGCGTCGGCGTTTCGTTTGCCGCGCGAAGGTTCACCGTTCACTGTTCACCGTTCACCCGCCACTTCCATGCCCGACATCCGCGTCAACGGCCTGACCCTGCACTACGAATCGCGCGGCGACCCGGCGGCCCCGCCGATCCTGCTGATCATGGGGCTGGGCGTGCAGATGATCCTCTGGCCCGAGGCGCTCATCGATGGCCTGGTGGCG
>DASUDU010000221.1:0-4284 GCA_036275435.1 Usitatibacteraceae bacterium
GTATCGGGTGAACGGCCTGCCGACGCGCTCGCGCGGCATCAACGACAGCGGCCGCGTGGCCGGGTGGCTGACCGACGCACCCGGTTCGTCCAAGGGCTTTGTGATCAACGCGCCCAGCGGCGGCGGCTATGTCAACGTTGCGGTCGCCGCGGCCGACTACATCGGCGTGGCCGGCGCGACCTTTACCTTCGCCGAGGGCATCAACAATGCCGGCTACGTTTCGGGCAGCGCCGACATGGCCGTTGGCGGATCGGTCGGCTACGTCGCGGCGCCGCCGGCGGTCGCGCAGATCGCCGATTTATCCACGCAGATCGGCGGCTTCGGCCTGCCCTTCGGCACCGAGAACGCGCTACAGGCGAAGTTGCGCGCGGCCCAAGCGGCCATCGCCGCCGGCGACATCAGCGGCGCTTGCGGTAGCCTGCAAGCGCTGATCAACCAGGCCAACGCGCAAGCAGGCAAGAAGCTCACGCGCGCGCAGGCCGATGCCATCATCGCCGCTGCCAACGCCATTCGCGCGAGCCTGAGTTGCGTGTAACGGTTCTTTGCCGTCATCCCGCGGGCGGCAGAACTGGCCGCCCGGGAAACCGAAAAAGTCGTTGACTGGCGCGGCGTTCAAAGCCATTTTGCCCGGAACGCCACGCCCATCAACGACTTTTGCAATTTGGTGCTCAGCAATGGAGGGGAACCATCCTGTGGCGCCGCGCTCTATACTGCGCTCCTGCGCCGTCACGGCGCAACTTTCGACGAGGAACCCCATGATTCGCAAATTCGTTCGTGCCGGCGCGGTGGCGCTAGCGGCTTCGCTGTGCTTTTCCGCAACCCACGCCTTGGCCGATGCCGCGCTCGACAAGGTCTTGGCCGGCGCGCACCGCTCGGAGGCCAACAGGGCGCGCGATGCCTATCGCCACCCCAAGGAAACGCTGGCCTTCTTCGGCGTCAAGGCCGATTCCACGGTGGTGGAAATCGCGCCCGGCGGCGGCTGGTACACCGAGGTGCTGGCGCCCTACCTGCGCGACAAGGGGCGTTATTTCGCCGCCGCATCGGAACGCGGTGTGCAATCGGTCAAGGACCGCGCGGCCAAGCACCCGGAGTTGTTCGACAAGGCCGGCATGCTGACCTTCAAGCCCGACAAGGTTGAGTTCCGCCCCGAAGGCGGCGCCGATTTCGTGCTCACGTTTCGCAATGTCCACAACTGGCTGAAAGATGATTTCCAGGACAAGGTGTTCAAGGCCGCATTCGATGCGCTCAAGCCCGGCGGCGTGCTGGGCGTGGTCGAGCACCGCGCCAAGCCCGGCACGACGGTCAAGGAATCCATGGACAGCGGCTACATGGACGAAGCCTGGGTGATCGCGCGCGTCACCGCGGCCGGCTTCAAGCTCGATGCCAAGAGCGACATCAACAACAACCCGAAAGACACCAAGGACTACGCCAAGGGCGTGTGGACGCTGCCGCCGACGCTGACGCTGAAGGACGAGGACAGGGCTAAGTATCTGGCGATCGGCGAATCGGACCGCATGACGTTGCGATTCGTCAAGCCGAAGGGCTGATTGATCGGCTGCATGAAATGAAAAAAGCCCCGGATGTCCGGGGCTTTTTCATTGGTGTCGGTGTTCAGTCGTCGCCGGCCTGTGGCGCCAGCACGGGTGCCCTGCGGGAGCGCAGCCAGCCAACGATGTTGCCCCCGAGGCGATACAGCAGGCGCAGCCCGGTCACCACCAGCAGCATCTCGCCCAAGGTGAGCAGTGCCGCAACGGACATGCCGCGGCCTGCACGGCGGCCCAGGTAGATCGTTCGCGCGGTGCGATACAGGTAGCGGATACCGAACAGCGCGAGGAGTGCCTCGCCCAGCGTCAGCACGAACGCAAAGAAAGGATTCATGCGCACTTCGCGGGCGTGGAACTTGGCGATCGCGCGGTCGCGGGCGATCTCGATCGAGTCGTAGAACGTCGGCACCACCAGGAGCGTGAGCAGCGTCGAGGTGATGGTGCCGCCGATGATCGCCACCGCCATCGGCCGGTAGAACTCGCCGCCCTCGCCCAGCCCGATCGCCACCGGCAGCATGCCAGCGATCAGCGCGAAGGTGGTCATCAGGATCGGCCGCAGGCGCACGCGCCCGGCGTGCATCAGCGCCTCCTCGCGGTCTACGCCCTGCGCTTCTTCCTTGCGCGCGCAATCGAGCAGCAGGATTGCGTTCTTCGCCACCAGGCCCATCAGCATGATCACTCCGATGAAGCTCATCAGGTTGATCGTGCCGCGCGTGATGAGCAGCGCAATCACCACGCCGATCAGCGACAACGGCAGCGAGAGCATGATCGCGATCGGCGCGGTGAAGGAACCAAACTGGATGACCAGCGTGAAATACATCATCAGGATGCCCATCAACAGCGCGATCAGCATCTCGGTGAACAGCTCTTTCTGGTCGCGCGCCGCGCCGCCCAACTCCAGGCCGTAGCCCGGCGGGAAGTCGATGGCCCTGGCGATCTTGAGCGCATCGGCCGTCACCTCGCCGGGCGAACGGCCCTGGGCGTTGGCCGATACCGCCATCATGCGCTTGCCGTCCTGGTGGGTGATTTGCGCCGGACCCTTGCCCATGGTGACTTCGGCAATCTGGTCGAGCGGCACCGTGGTTCCGGTTCCCGCGACCGCGATCGGCAGGCGCTCGATGTTGGCTGCGCTGACGCGATCTTCCGGGTGCAGCCGCACCGACACGTCGCGGGTCTCGCCGGTCGGGTCGACCCAGTCGCCAACCTCGACTCCGGCAAATGCCACACGCAGCGTCTGCGCCGCTTCGCCCACGGAAATCCCCAGTGAGTTGGCCAGGCCGCGGTTCAGCTCGATCTTCAGCTCGTCCTTCGGCTCCTGTTCGGAAAGGCCGACATCGACCGCGCCCGGCACCTTTGAAAGCTTGGCCATGAAGCCGTTGGCGATTTCGAGCAGCTTGCGGGCATCCGGCCCGGAGAACAGGATTTGTACCGGCTTCCTTACACCGTTGTTGATGTCGTCGAGCACCACGTACTCGGCGCCGACCAGCGCACGCAGTTTTTCGCGCAGTTCCTTGGCGATGTCTGCGGCGCTGCGCGCGCGCTCGGTACTTTTGCCGATGTCCACGTAGATGCGCCCGCCACCCGGATTGACGTAGCTGTTGGTGGCCTTGGTCTCGCGGATCGCCCGGGCGAACTCCGCGGCCTTCTCCACCTTCATCTTGGTGTAATCGAGGCTGGCCGAAGAGGGCGTGCGCACGTCCACCGCGATGGTGCCGACGTCGGACGCCGGCAGGAAGCTTGAACCGCCGAACACGCCCTGGATGGCCAGCGCGCCGACGAAGCTGAAAATCGCGATGGCGGTCATCGACTTGCGGTGATGCAGCGCCCAGGCGATGACGTTGCCATAGCGGTTGGCTTGGTGGTCGAACCAGGCATTGAACCGCGACAGCCAGAGGCGAATGCCGGTCTTCTGCTGGTGCTGGTATCCCGGCGGGTCGCCCCAGTAGGCCGACAGCATCGGGTCGAGCGTGAAGGAAATGTAGAGGCTCACCAGCACCGACACGGCCACGGTGAGCGCGAACGGGCGGAACCACTCGCCGGCGCCGCCGCCCATGAAGGCAACGGGAATGAACACCGAAACGATCGACAGGGTGGTTGCCGTGACCGCCAGGCCGATCTCGGCCGTGCCGGTTCGCGCCGCGCTGACGCGGTCGAGCCCGTTTTCCATGTGCCGCACGATGTTCTCGCGCACCACGATCGCGTCGTCGATCAGCACGCCGATGGCCAGCGACAACCCGAGCAGCGTCATGAAGTTGAGCGTGAAGCCGCAGGCCCAGACGGCGATGAAAGCGGCAATGACCGAGGTCGGCAGCGACAACGCGGTGATCAGCGTCGAGCGCCAGGAATTGAGGAACACATAGACGACGAAGATGGTCAGGCCGGCGCCGAAGATCAGCGCCTCGATGACGTTGCGCAGGCTGGACTGCGCATCCTTGCCGCCGTCGCGGGTCACCTCCAGCTTGGTGCCATTGGGCAGCGTCTTGTTGATTTCCTCGACCATGTCGCGCACCTTGTTGGCGACCGACACGGTGGAGGCATCCCGCGAGCGGGTGACCATGATGCCGACGTTCGGCTGGCCGTTGCGCAAGCTGAACCCCGACAACTCAGCGAAGCCGTCCTCGATGCTGGCAACCTGGCCCAGCCGCACGATCTCGTTGCCGCGCCGCTTGAGCACGATCTCCTTGAACTCGGCCGGATTGTCGATGCGCCCGACCAGGCGGATGCTCTGCTCGTCGAGCGG
>DASUDU010000222.1:0-4442 GCA_036275435.1 Usitatibacteraceae bacterium
AAGGCGCCATTTCGCTGCGCCCGACCGGCTGGACGGCCCGACCGGCGAAAGCAACGACCTCTACCTGCTCGGGCGCGGCGTGTTTGCGGCGATCTCGCCGTGGAATTTTCCGCTGGCCATCTTCATCGGCCAGGTTGCCGCCGCGTTCGCCGCGGGTAATGCGGTGGTGGCCAAGCCGGCCGAGCAGACGCCGATCATCGCCTTCGAGGCGGTCAGGCTGATGCTCGAATCGGGCATGCCCAAGGATGCCATCGCGCTCCTGCCGGGACGCGGCGAAACCGTCGGCGCGAGCCTGGTCAGCGATGCGCGCATCGCCGGCGTCGTGTTCACCGGTGGCACGGCCACGGCGCGCACCATCAACCGCGCGCTGGCCGAGCGCCCGGGGCCGATCATCCCGTTCATCGCCGAGACCGGCGGCCTCAACGCCATGATCGCCGATTCCTCGGCGCTGCCCGAGCAGGTGGTGAACGACGTCATCGCCTCGGCGTTCAACAGCGCCGGGCAGCGTTGCTCGGCGCTCCGGATCCTGTGTGTGCAAAAGGACATTGCGCCGCGCATCGAGAAACTGCTGGCCGGCGCGATGCGCGAACTCAAGCTCGGCGATCCGCTGGAACTGGATACCGATGTCGGGCCGGCCATCGACGCCGAGGCGCTCGCCGTGCTGGTCGCGCACCGCGAGAAGATGGCGCGCGAGCACCGGCTGATCGCCGAGGTGCCGACCCCGGCCGAGCTGCCCGACGGCCATTTCTTCGCGCCGGCCGCCTTTGCCATTCCCGCCTTTGACGCCATCACCAGCGAGGTGTTCGGTCCGATCCTGCATGTGCATGCGTTCGACGGCGGACAGCTGATGGAACTGGTCGACCGGATCAATGCCAGCGGCTATGGCTTGACGCTCGGCATCCACTCGCGCATCGAGGAAACCATCCAGGCGATCCGCGCGCGCGCGCGCGTGGGCAATGTCTATGTCAACCGCAACCAGATCGGCGCGGTGGTCGGCGTACAGCCGTTTGGCGGCGAGGGCCTGTCGGGGACCGGGCCGAAGGCCGGCGGTCCGCACTACCTGTTCCGTTTCGCTGCCGAGCGCACCTTTACCGTCAACACGGCCGCGGCCGGCGGCAACGCCGCGCTGATCGCCAGTTCCGAATAGGCCGGCGATGATCCGTTTGGTCACGGCAATCGCGGCGCTGCTGCTGGCAGCCTGCGTCGCACCGGTGCCCGCGCCGGTGAGCACTTCGCGCCTTTTGGCCGGCGTCCAGGCGTTCTCCGAGGCGCCGGTGGGCGACCCTGCGCCGATGGGCTGGGAACCCTGGGTGCTGTCGCGCTTCCTCGCGCGCACCGACTACAAGATCATCGAAACCGACGGGCAGCGCGTGCTGTTCGCCAACGCCAACACCTCGGCTTCAGGGTTGCTGCAGCCGCTCATGGTGATGCCCAGCGAGTATCCCTGGCTGTCCTGGCGCTGGAAGGTGCCGCAGCTGATTGCCGGCGCGGACAACGCCAGCCGCCACGGCGATGACGCCCCGGTGCGCGTGATCGTCGCCTTCGACGGCGACAAGTCGAAATGGGATTTCGAGGATGCGTCCTTTGCCGGCCTGGTCAAGCTGTTCAGCGGCCGCGAGATGCCCTATGCCACCATCCAGTACATCTGGGAGAACAGGCTGCCGCCGGAGACGGTGCTCGACAACGCCAAGACCTCGCGCTCGAAGATGCTGGTCGTCGAAAGCGGGATGCGCCATCTCGGCGCCTGGCGCGAATACCGGCGCGACCTGCGCTTGGACTACGAACGCCTGTTCGGCGAACCGCCCGGGCCGATCATCTTTGTCGGCCTGATGACCGATACCAACGCCACCGGCGCCATGGCGCAGGCGTTTTACGGCGACATTCGCCTTTCGGCCGCGCAACCCTAGGGCGGCTGCGCTCAGCGCTTGCCCGGGCCCCGATGCGGCAATGCCGGGCCGGCAGACCGCAGGCTGCGGCCGGCGGCCAATCGCGATTGCGCGGGTGCGGCCTGCGTCGCCACGGCACTGAAGGCGGGTTCACGCTGCACGCTTGCCGGTGAAGCAGACTCGCCGATCTTGAAGCGCGAGACGATTTCGTACAGCGCAGCCGCTTCCTGCTTCATCGATTCGGCCGCCGCGCTGGCCTGCTCGACCATCGAGGCGTTCTGCATCACCGCGCCATCGACCTGCGAGATGGCGATGTTGACCTGCTCGATGCCGACGCGCTGCTCCTGGCTGGCAATGGAGATCTCCTCGATGATGCCGGTGACGCGCTTGACCGCGCTGACGATTTCTTCCATCGTCTTGCCGGCCGCGTCGACTTGCTGCGTGCCGGCCTCGACCTTGGCGGCCGACTCGCCGATCAGGCCCTTGATCTCCTTGGCGGCCTCGGCGCATTTTTGCGCCAGGCTGCGCACTTCCGTGGCCACCACCGCAAACCCGCGGCCCAGTTCGCCGGCGCGGGCCGCCTCGACTGCTGCGTTCAGCGCGAGGATGGTGGTCTGGAAGGCGATGGCGTCGATCACCCCGGTGATGTGCTCGATGCGCCGCGACGACTCGGAGATGTCGTTCATCGTCTGCACCACGTTGGCCACCGCCTCGCCGCCGCGCAGCGCCACTTCCGATGCGCCCTGCGCCAGTTGGTTGGCCTGCTTGGCGTTCTCGGCGTTGTTGCGCACGGTGCCGGTCAGCTGCTCGAGCGAACTGGCGGTCTCCTCGATAGCGCTGGCCTGCTGCTCGGTGCGTTGCGACAGGTTGTCGTTGCCCTGCGCGATCTCGCGCGAGGCGACGGAAATGCGTCCGGCCGAATCGTGCATTTGCGTAACGATGTCGGCAAGGTTCCCCTGCATGCGCGACATCGCCGCCATGAGGCTCTTGTCGCCGGAGCCGTCGACGGCAATCGTGCCGGCCAGGTCGCAACGGGCGATCCGCTCGGCCACGGCGGTGGCGTCCTCCGGCTCGCCGCCCAGCGGTGCGTTCACATAGCGTCGCACCAGGTAGTACACGCCGCAGATCATCGGCAGCGTCAGCGCGGCACCGAACAGCACCATCTTCCACATGAACGCGCGCGTGTCGGCGTTGATCCCCTTCAGGTCGACTTTCATGCTGACCGCGCCGATCACCGCGTTGTCGGGGCCGCCGTGGCACTCGGTGCAGTTGTTGCCGAGCAGGTTCCGCGAATTGAGCGTGGGAAAGATCGCCTCGAGCGTTTCCGCCTCGTCGTTGTTGTTGAAATACACCTTGCCGCTGCGCATCACCTCCAGCGCCTGCGCCGTCGGCTTGGCCTCGTCCTTTTCGCCCTCGCCGAATTCCTCGATCACCGACCCGTAGCGGAACACCTGGAGGTCCTTGATGCTGCGGGAATTGCGGATCAGGTTGAGGTAGGTCGCGCGATCCTTGGTCACGTCCGAGATCATCATCCCGGTGAGGGCGGCGATGGTCATCTGGTTGATGCTCTCGGCGAATTCGCGGGCCTGGTCCACGGCCGCGTCGCGCCGCTGCGTGTAGGTCAGCACCACCATCGCCGTGCCGCCGACGGCCAGCATCAGGCTGAAGGCCGCAACCAGCCTCAGCCAGACGGTCCAGTGACCGCCGTGGGTTGATTTCAGCATGCCGGACAGCTTGCGGCGCGATTCATGGGCAGGAATGGTGGTCTCCTCGTGAAATGTCCTGGCACTTGCTGGGCCGGCGGCATGGAATCATCCTGCCGCGCGTGCTTGCGCTGCGTGTTGAGCCGCCTCAAGTGCCAAGGGCAATTGACAACAGGTTGCGATGTTAGCAGCTTGGCTTGCGCGTGTTTTGACCGTTCCGCCTAGGTAAAGCCCCTAGTGCCGCCACGCGCAATTGCGGTGCGGCGCATCGGTAGGGCGTATCCGCGGCGCAAGCGCCGCCCCCGGGCGCGCTGCGATGTCGCGGCGGGCCTGACGGTCTGCGCAAGGCGGGCTAGCGCCCGCGTCCCATCGACTTTCGCGTTCCCGGCTTGTTGTGCCCGGTCCCAAGGGGATTGCCGAAGCGGCGCACGTTGCCCGGTGTCCCCGGCTTCGGTGCGGCGACCTTGGGTTGCGGCTTGCCGCGTCCACCACCCGCGCCGCCGCGTCCCTGCCCCGGCCGATGCCCCTGCGAGCGCAATTGGATCGGCTCGGGTTTGGCGTGCGGATCGGGTTCGAATCCGGGGATGATTTCCTTCGGAATTTCGCGCTTGATCAGGCGCTCGATGTCGCGCAGGAACGCCGCCTCGTCGATGCACACCAGCGAGATCGCCTCGCCCGTGGCGCCGGCGCGGCCGGTGCGGCCGATGCGGTGCACGTAGTCTTCGGGCACGTTGGGCAGGTCGTAATTGACCACGTGCGGCAACTGGTCGATGTCGATGCCGCGCGCGGCGATGTCGGTGGCGACCAGCACCTGCAGGTCGCCGGTCTTGAATTCGGCCAACGCCCGGGTGCG
>DASUDU010000223.1:0-2444 GCA_036275435.1 Usitatibacteraceae bacterium
CAACCGGCCTCGCGCGCGCGGACCATCGCCAGGTCGCGGGCGGAATAGCGCAGCCCGGTCTCCTGCTTGAAGGAGGCGTCGTGTTCTTCGTCGACCACGATCAGTCCGAGCCGGGGCATCGGCGTGAACACCGCCAGGCGCGTGCCGATGACCACATCGGCGACGCCGGTTTGCGCGTCCAGGTACCCGGCGAGGCGCGCGCCGTCTGCCATGCCGCTGTGCTGCACGCGAATCCGCGCATCGGGGAAGCGCGCCTCGATGCGCTGCAGGAACTGCGGCGTCAGGTTGATCTCGGGCAACAGGATCAGCGCCTGGCTGCCGCGTTGCAGCGTTTCGGCAACCAGTCGCAGGTACACCTCGGTCTTGCCGCTGCCGGTGATGCCGTCGAGCAGGCAGGCATGCGGCTGGCCGAGCGCCGAACGAACGGCGTCGAATGCCGCCTGCTGGTCGGCATTGAGCGTCGGTCCCGAGGCCACTTGCAGACGCCGCGATGCGTGATCCTCGGCCGGGTCGGCCACAGCCCGAGCCACCCAGCCGCGCTCGACCAGGGCACGGATACTCGCGGCGGCATGGGGCTGGCGGGCGCGCAACAGTGACTCCGGCCGCGGCCCATCGGCCAGTGCCTCGACCACGCCGCGAAGTCGCGCCGCGTGGCGCGGCAATGAGCCGGCCTCGCGCAAGCCCAATGCGGTGAGCGACACGAGGAAATCCGGGTCGAGGTGCACGGCGCGGGTGGTGCGCATCGCCGGGGGACACGCCGCCAGCGCGACCACGCCCAGCGGCGCGTGGTAATACCCGGCGCAAAACCGCAGCAATGCCAGGTCGCGCTCGCCCAATGCCGGCCAGGCCCGCTGGATGTGCAGCAGCGCGCGCAACTTGGACCGCTCGACCTGGCTGGAATCGGCGATGCCGACGATCAGGCCGGCTCGGCGCGACGCACCCATCGGGACAATAGCCATCCGCCCGACATCCCCGGGGCCGATGCCAGGCGCGGCGAAGTCAAAATGCCCGGCCTGCGGGATGTCGAGGACAACCTGCGCGATCTTGTCCGCGACGCTTGCCGCAGTCGTGCCTGAACTCATTGGGAACCGCCCGGAAAGCCGCGCCGGATCAGGGGTTCCAGCCTGTGGATAAGTTTGTGCATGATTCCCCGACGCGGCGGCAGGCGGAATGGCAATACACGAATCGCACCGGGGGACGATCCCATTTCAGGGGAATAATGTCTTGAAAAACAAATTGTTACGGTAGATAGCTGGGAAACCCCCGGAAAAACCGCCGGTATCTTGCGAGACCACGGCTTCTGTGAATAAGCAAGTGCTTTTTTCCGGCCCCGCGAAAAATATTTTTCTTGACAAGGCCGGGTCAGGAAGCCCGAGCACTGGCGCGGTGAACGGCGTGAACAAGCGCTTCCACATGGGCCGGATCGGTGAACTGGGAAATGCCGTGACCCAGGTTGAACACATGCCCGTCGGCGCGGCCGTCAAAGGCGAATTCGGCCAGAACCCGCTCGGCTTCGCGCACGATCGTCGCCGGATTGCCAAACAGGGTGGACGGGTCCAGGTTGCCTTGCAGCGCGACCTTTGCGCCGACGCGTTTCTTGGCCTCGGCCAGGTTGATCGTCCAGTCCAGGCCCAGTGCATCGGCGCCGATGCCGGCCATCGACTCCAGCCAAAGCCCGCCGCCCTTGGTGAAGAACACGCGCGGGATCACCTGTCCGCCGTGTTCGCGGCGCAAGCCCTGCATCACGCGTTCGGCGTAGGCCAGCGAAAATTCGCGGTAGGCGCCATGCGACAAGGCACCGCCCCAGGTATCGAACACCATCACCGCCTGCGCCCCGGCCTCGATCTGCGCGTTGAGATAGGCGATCACGCTGGCGCTGATCTTTTCCAGTATCGCGTGCAACAGGTCGGGACGCTGGTAGAGCATGGTCTTGGTGGCGCGAAAGTCGTCCGAGCCGCCACCTTCGATCATGTAGCAAGCCAGGGTGAACGGGCTGCCGGAAAAGCCGATCAGGGGCACGCGGCCGTCGAGTGCGCCGCGGATCTGCCGCACCGCGGCGAACACGTATTCGAGCTCGGCCATGTCGGCCAGCGGCAGCGCCGCGACATCGGCTTCCGAGCGCACGGTACGTTCGAACTTCGGGCCCTCGCCTTCGACAAAGTAGAGCTTGAGGCCCATCGCATCCGGCACCGTGAGGATATCGGAAAACAGGATCGCCGCGTCGAGCGGAAAGCGATCGAGCGGCTGCAGTGTGACCTCGGTGCAGTAGTCCGGGCTTTTTGCCAGGCCGAGGAAGCTGCCGGCCTTCTTGCGCGTGGCGTTGTACTCGGGCAGGTAGCGGCCGGCCTGGCGCATGATCCAGATCGGCGTGTAGGGGGTCGGCTGGCGCATCAGCGCGCGCAGGAACACATCGTTTTTCAGCTCGGGCATGGTCGCATCAAGAA
>DASUDU010000224.1:0-6134 GCA_036275435.1 Usitatibacteraceae bacterium
TCGTGTTCGCCGCGCTCGTCCAGGTGCATCCAGTCCGGGGACGTCAGCGCGGCGACCGTGCGCGACGGTTCCGCGCCCCGCATCAGCTTGACCACCGTTCCGGGCACATCGTGGAAGGCGGTATGGCTGTTGCCCATGAACAGGATGGTGACGTCGGCCGCAAGCGGAGCGGCCGGCGCGACAGTGGAGGCCGCAGATTGTCCATCGCCACCACCGGCGCCGGAACCGCAAGCAGCGAGCAGTAAGGCAGCTGCCAACCAGGCCGCGCGCGCGGCGCGCGCCAACACCCTCACCAGGGTTCCCGGCAGAACATGTAGCCGTGCGGCCGCACGGTCTTGATTTTCCAGTTGGCCTCGGTGTCCTTGCCGAAACGGCGCCGCAGCCGATACAGGCGCGCATCGACCGAGCGGTCGGCATTGCTGTAATGCAGTCCGCGCAGCGACTTCAGGATCTCCTCGCGTTGCATGACACGCCCGGCGTTGGAGGCCAGCAGCAGCAACAGGTCGAACTCGGCCGGTGACAATTCGATGCGTTGGTCATCGAGCAGGACCTCGCGATTGACCGCGCCGATGCGCAGACGGCCGAACACCAGGGTATCGCGGTCGGCGCCATGCGCGACCTCTCCGCTGGCGCGCCGCACCAGCGCCTTGATGCGCGCCAGCAGTACCCGCGGCTGCACCGGCTTGGCCAGATAGTCGTCGGCTCCCAGCTCGAGCCCCAGCACCTGGTCAAAGTCCTCGTCTTTCGCCGTGAGCATGATGATCGGCACGGCGCGACCGGCGCCGCGCAATTCGCGGCAGATCTCGAAGCCGTCCTTGCCCGGCAGCATGATGTCGAGGATTACCAGATCGTACGAACCGGCCTCGACGCGCGCAACTACACGGTCGCCACGTTGCTCGACATCGACGTCGATCCCGCTTTTCTGGAGATATTCGTGAATCGCCGCCGACAGGTCCGCATCGTCCTCGACGAGCAACAGATGCGGGCGGTGCTGGGCCTGCTCCAGCGTCGCGAGTGCTTCATTGCGTGCATTCATGCGTCGACCCCTTGTGGATGCCTCAATGTGGTTACCACGACATCGTGACCCGCGCTCCGCCCAACCCGGACGATTCGATGGCCGCGGATCCGCCGTGCCAGCGCGCCACCTGCTGCACGATCGCCAGCCCCATGCCAAATCCACCCGAGTCTCGGTCACGCGCGCTGTCGACGCGCGCGAACGGCTCGAACAGGCGGGTACGCTCCGCCGCCGGGATTCCGGGGCCATCGTCCTCGACGGACAGTACGCGGCAGCCTTCTGCGCCGTCGACCGAGATGCGCACCCGGCCGCGGGCATAGCGAACCGCGTTGCGCAACAGGTTGCCCGCCGCGCGCGTCAGGTAGCGGTAATCGCCCTCGACCGATTCGACCGTGCAGTCAAAGCCGATCTGGACCGGGCGGCATTCGGCGCGCGCCAGTTCGCGCGCGTCCTCGACCAGTTCCGCCAGCCAGGGTGCGGTTTCGATCGGCGTGATGTCCAGGTGCGGGGTTTCACGGTCGAGCCGCGCGTACTCCAGCAGTTCGCGGGCCAGGTCATCGAGCTGGTCGATGGTCGCGGTCATGGCCGCAAGCTGCTTGTCCTTTTCCGCCGGCGTCGCACCGCTCTGCGCCAGCTCGTGGCGAAAGCGCAGCCGCGTGATCGGCGTGCGGAATTCGTGCGACACCGCATTGGTCAAGTTGCGGTGTGACTTGAGCAATTGTCCGATGCGCAGCTTCATCTTATTGAGCGATTCGGCCACCGGATGCAGCGCCGAGCGCCTGCCGACATCGAGTTCGAAGTCGAAGTTGCCGCGGCCGATCTGGTCGGCGGCCTTGCTGAGTTTTTTCATGTCGCGCCAGAACAGCACGACGAGGATCAGGATGAATGCGGCAACGAACAGCCCCTCGACCACGAAGTTCATGATCAGCGACTCGGTGCGCATGCTTGGCATCAGCGCCGCATCCATCACCAGCACTTCATCGGTGCCGTGGACGCGCTTCATGATCAGCAGTACCTGCGGGTCGATGTCCGAAAAGACGACCTTGCCCTCCGCCAGTCGACCGTGGAATTGCGGCCGCACCTTGTCGCGGATGCCATCCAGCGCAACCAGGCGCGGCGGAAAGGTGAATCCATCGCGCACCGCCTCGAGGCGCGCCGGCCACTCGGCACGCGGGTGCGGCGTCAGTTCGCGCTCCAGGAAGTAGAAGATCGGCACGAAACGCTCGCGCGCGTCGACCCGGTGCTTCTTCGAGGCTTCGGACACCATGTACTCGAGGATTTCGCTTTGCACCAAGAACGCGGCGATGATCACCGCGAACAGCAGTCCGAACGTCTTGAGAAACAGCTTGACCAAGCCAGGCCTCCTGCACGGCGCGGGGCCGGGTTGTCGCTGGCGGCGCCGACGATCCCCGGTTCAGGCTGCCGCTTCGATGCAGCCCCTGGCGCATCCTAGCAACAATCGCCACAACCGATTGCAACGCTCTGCAACAATGCGTCGCGCTCGGTGACGCCCGCCCCTTTGCTGCCTCGCCGCTACTTGAAGGTGTATCGCAATCCCAACGTGACATAACGTCCGCGCAGGTCGTACTGCGTGAAATCAAATCCCAGCGCGCCCCCCGATGCATCCCACGCCGGTTCCCGGTCGAGCAGGTTGCGCGCAGAGAGCGTGATGCGCAGGTTCTTGAAGCCGTTGTAGCCGACGAAACCGTCGAAGTCGTAGGTCGCGCCAACGCGGTTCTGCCCGCCGATGAGGAACTGGTCGTAGGAGTGGATGTAGCGATAGGTCAGCGAGGACACCCAATCCGATTTCTCCCAGGTCAGGCTGGCGTTTCCCTTGAGGCGCGGGATCGCACCGAAGCCGTTGGAATCGACAAAGTCCACCGGCGTAGAACCGGGAGTGATGGCCGAGCGATAGGTCCGCACATAGTTGTAACTCGACACCACGGTGAATTTGCCGTTTTCCTGCGTCCGAAATACCTTGCGCAGGTCGATGTCGGCGCCAGAGGTTTCGAGGAAACCCAGGTTTCGCTGCTGGCGGATGATGTAAATGATCTGGTTGGTAGCCGGGTCGCGGATCACCTTGTTGACGAACAGCGGATTGCCGGCGATGGCCTGGGCGATGATGAATCCGGAACTGTCGCGTGCCACCACGTTGTTGAGCCGGAGCTTGTAGAAATCGACCCCGACGCTGAAGTCCTTTTCCGGCTCCCAGATGAAACCGCCGCTCTTGTTGCGCGATTTTTCAGGCTGCAAGGCCGGGTTCGACTGCGACAGCGAACCGATGTTGAAATTGCGGTTGAACAGCGGGTCGGTGACGGTGATGAACGAAACCGCATTGGTCTGCGCCGCTTCCGGCAGGGTCGGCGCGCGAAAGCCCGAACTGACCGAGCCGCGCAGCAGGAAAGTCTTGGCCGGCGACCATTTCAACGCCAGCTTGGGCGAATTGGCGCTGCCGAAGTCCGAATACTTGTCGCGCCGCACCGCGACCTGCGCCTCGACGTGGGCATGCAGCGGGATGCTCAATTCGGCGTAGGCGGCGGTGGCATTGCGCGAGCCGACCGTGCCGGTAAAGCCGCGCCCGAGCACGCGGCCGGCCGCCACGTTGGCGTCGGGTACATCGTCGATCGACTCGCGCCGGTAGTCGAGCCCGGTGGCGAACCCAAGCGGCCCATGCGCCATCTGCAGCAACTCGGTCGTGGCCTTGATGTCGGCGAATTTCAATTCCGAATCCGAGGTGCGGAACAAGTCGAGCCGCAAATCGCGCGCGGTGACTGTCCCGGCAGAGGGATTGAGGAAGTTGTAGGTGTTGTTGGCGATGGCCTGTTCGAGCAACTGCCCATTGACGCGGTTGGTATCGACCGACCTGGTCTCGGTCTTGGCCGCACCAACACCGGCCTCCCAATCCCACGATCCGGCGGTACCCTTCAGGCCGGCCAGCGCGCGCCAGGCATCCGAATCGACGATGGTCTGGTTGATGCCGACATCGAAGAACGAATAGATGAAATTGACCGGCCGGCCGAACGGGTTGCTGGAGTTGTTTGCCGGCAGCGTGCCGGCCACGACGCGCACGCCGCTCGTGGCCGGGTTGTAGGCGATGTTGGCTGCACCGACTTGCGCCGGGAACGAGGTATTGGTGCTCTTCGAGGTGCTGTAGGCGGCCTCGGCAACGGCAGTGAGGTTTTGCGACATTTCCCAGGTGCCGCGGGCCAGAACGCCGGTGCGCTCGGTTTTCGGAAACACCGAGGTCAGAGGCGCGGTATTGATCACGCAGGTGCGCCCGGTCAGGGCCGGGTTGATCAGCGACACGTCGATGTTGTTGGCCGCCGGACAGGTCGAGAACGGCGTGCGGCCCAAGGCATTTGGGACGCCGTTGAGGGCCTGATAAACCGCGATCGTCGCGCGGTTCAGCGTGCCGCCTTCGCGATTGCGAAAATCCTGCTCGCGGGTGAATTCGCGCTCGGAGAGGAACAGCTCGTCGCGCCGGTAGTGGTCCAGTGCCACCAGCAAGTTGTAGCGATCCTTGCCGATGCTGCCGAAGCCGAAACCGAGATTGGCGCGATATTCGTTGAGGCCGCCTTCGGTCGACGTGCCGGCCGTGCCGCCGACCTCGAACCCCTGATAATCCTTGCGCAAGATGACGTTGACCACCCCGGCGATCGCGTCGGAACCGTACACGGCCGAGGCGCCGTCGCGCAGGATTTCGATGCGTTCCACCGCCGAGGCCGGGATCGCGTTCAGATCGACGAAGGTATCGAACAGATTCTGCGCGAAGCCGTAACTGGCCATGCGCCGGCCGTTGACCAGCACCAGCGTCGATTTTTGCGACAGACCGCGCAGCGCGATGCCGGAGGCACCCGGCGCGAAGGAATTGGTGAAGGTTTCGTTGAAGCTCTGGCCGCCATTTTGCGGCAGGTCACGCAGCACCTCGGCGATGGTCGGCTTGCCGGAGCGTTCGATGTCCTCGCGGTTGATGATGGTGATCGGCGAGGCGGTCTCGGCATCAACCCGCTTGATGTTGCTGCCGGTGACTTCGATCTTTTCGATTCTCTGCGGCGCATTCTGCGCCAGCGCGGCGATGGGCAGGGTGCAGGCGCCGGCGGATGCCAAGGCGAGCAGAATCGGTATGGTCCTGGTTTTCATGGTTTTCGCTGTTCGGTTGAAAAAGCGGCGCACCGGTTGTCGGCGCGCCGCTCGGGTCGTGTTGCGATCAGAACTTGTAGGTCGCGTTGATGAACACGCGACGGCCCAGCGCGTCGTAGACCTGCGGATAGGTGTTGCCGTTGCCGAAGGTCGCGGCCAGGGTGTTCGAGTTGGTGATCGGCGGATCCTTGTCGAACAGGTTGTTGATGCCCGCGCGCAGGGTCAACTGCTTGTTGAACGCCCACGAGCCGGCCAGGTCGAAGTACTCGCGCGACGGAAAATACTTGTCGATCGGGTTCAGCGTTGCCGCCAGCAGCGCGTTCGAACTGGTGCCTTCGTTGGCAACCTTGTCCACATGGCGCCAGGTCAGCGCAAGGTCGACGTTCCAGGGTGTCGTCCACGAACCGCGCAGCTTGTGGCGCCATTTCGGTGCCGGCACGCCGCAGGTGACGCCATGGTATCCCTTGCAGTCATAAGATCCGGCGCCCGGGATCGGCTCGTTCTCCGCCTTCTGCAGCAGCGTCGCGTTGAACGCCACGTTGTAGCTGCCGAGCCCGCCGGTCAGTTTGCCTGTCCAGTTCAGCGCAAAATCCACGCCCGAAGTGCGCGCCCGAGCAATGTTGACGTTTGTGGCCACCACGCGACCGCTCGGCTGTGCCCAAAGCGAACCGATGATGTCGCGCTGGATGAGGTCGCAAAATTGGCCGTTGGTGAGGCAGGACTGCACCACCACCGCCGGCGGCAGGGTCGAGATCACGTCCTTCAGCTTGATGTCGAAAAAGTCGACCGAGGCGGTCAGGTTGCGCATCGGCTCCAGCACCAGCCCAAAGGTCGTGCTGTCCGCAGTTTCCGGTTTCAGGTTCGGGTTGCCGCCACCCAGCGCGTTGTATTGTCCTGCCGGGCTGTCGATGATGCGGCCGTATTGCGCGGCCGTCACGCCGGTGCGCTGGCAGGCTGCGAGCGAGGCGGCGGGCGTTGG
>DASUDU010000225.1:0-23482 GCA_036275435.1 Usitatibacteraceae bacterium
GATGCTCGGGCCTGACCGGATGGAACCGGCAACCCGGGCGGATCGCGCGCGGGAATGCAAGGCAAACCGCGCGAATTGCTCAACCGGAGCCGCGCATTGGACATCAAACCCGCACTGACCAAGGGCCTGCTGATCGCGCTACCGCTGGCCCTGGGCATCTGGTTCGTCGCCGACCGCGTTGCCGGGGCAATGAGCGCAGGATTCGCCACCGCCGAAGCCCGCCGCCAAACCCGCACCGTCGCGGTCGCATCACTGTCCGGCAGCGCGCTCGCCGATTTCAAGCAAGCCACAGCCGGCTGCCGCAAGCTGGCCGGCGCGGAGCGGCTCACCTGCACCCGCGAAGCGCTGCGCGCGCAACGCGAGGCCGCTGCCGAAGCCCGCGCCGAACTGCGATGCCGCGAACGCACAGGCAGTGGCATGCCCGTCGAGCCGCGCGTGCCGCAGGCGATCGACCTTGCCTTGTACCGCGCGCACCGCCAGCTGTTCCAATGATTCCCCGTGCGGCACTCCGTGCCGCACATCACCCGCAGTACTTACCGGAAGACATCATGACCACACACACCCAGGAAGCCACCAAGGAACAACTGATCGAGGATTTCAACGCGGTCGTTGCAGAATCCGAAAACCTGCTCAAGCTCGCGGCCAGCGCCGGGGGCGACAAGGCCCGCGACATTCGCCAAAGCGTCGATCAAAGCCTGGCCGCGGCCAAGGAACAGTTGCAGCGGCTGCAACAGGCTGTCTCTGACAAAACTGTCGCGGCGATGGATGCGACCGACAGCTACGTGCGCCAGAACCCGTGGCAGGCGCTTGGCATCGCCGCAGGGACCGGGCTGGTGCTCGGAGCGCTGATCGGCCTGTCGCTGAATCGCCGTTGAACCCATCGGGAATGCCCATGAGCGCCGCGCCCATCCCCGCTGCAGCACCCCCGGGAAACATGCACTCCCTGGGTCGTTCCCTGCTGTCGCTGTTTTGCGACCGCATCGAGATGGTGGCCATCGAATTCCGCGAGGAGCACCTGCGCGCGCAACGCAAGCTGACACTTGCGGTGCTCGCCGTGGTGTTCCTCGCGCTCGGCGTGCAGCTCGCGGCGCTGGTGATCATCCTCCTGTTCTGGGATACCTACCGGATTGCGGCGGCCGTGGTCACCACGGCGCTGGTCCTGGGAATCGGCGCATGGGCAGTCGCCGAATTCCGCCATCTGGTGCGCAACAGTCCCAGCGCCTTCGCCGCGTCGATGGACGAATTTCGCAACGATGTCCAGCTGTTCAGCGGCGACAATGACTAGCGACCCGGAAATCCTCGCACTGCGCAAGCAACTGTTGCAGGCGCGCGCCGTGCTGCACCGGCTGCGCATCCGCCGGGACGCGCGGGAGCTACGCCGTTCGCTCGGCCCCATGCGGATCGCCCGTGCCGCCGCCGGTTCAACCGCGGGGCGGATCGTCCTGCTGGGCATGGCCACGGCGCTGCTGCCCGCGTCGCGGGGCCCGGGAATGTTCCGCCTGCTTGCGCGGATCCTGCAGTTCACCCGCGTCGGCGCGAGCCTGTATGCGCTCTGGACGGCACCGCGCGATCGCGCGCACTGTGTTCGACAGCGAACAGACCGGGCGATCAGCCACACGTAATGTTGCTGCTGACGCGGATCGATTGCATCAACACGTCAGAACCGCACCGTGCACCGGGCCGCCGCCTGTGCAACACCCGACAGATTCACCGGGTTGAACCGGCGGCCGCAAGGACCGCATGGTGCCCGAATCGGGTGAACAGCGTTGTTCACCATACTAAGGAGATCACATTCATGAGTACATTCAAACGCGTTTCCGCCGTCCTGGTCGCCTTGGGCTTGGCGTTCACGATCGGCTGCGCCTCGACGGCAAGGCACGAAGGCACCGGCGAATACATCGACGACACCGTCATCACCGGAAAGGTGAAGGCTTCAATCTTCGAGGAGCCAACCCTGAAATCGGCGGAAATCAACGTCGAGACCTTCAAGGGCACGGTGCAATTGAGCGGCTTCGTCAGTTCCCAGGCCAACATCAACAAGGCGGCGGAAATTGCCCGCAGTGTCAAGGGCGTGGTGAACGTCCGCAACGACATGCGCCTCAAGTAATTCCCCGGTACCGCGTATCACGGCGCCCGGCCTGCCGGACTATTGGTGGGTCGGGCGCTTGTGCGCCGTGCATGCGGACACCATCAACCTCGACACGGAGAATTCCATGGACAACCACGCAATCCGCAGGCAGGCCCGGCAGAATCTGGGCCAGGGTGCGGTCACCGCCGGCTATGGAGCGGACCGCAGCGTCGTGCTGCGCCGCCTTAACGACGCGCTGGCGACCGAAATCGTGTGCGCGCTGCGCTACCGCCGTCACCACTTCATGGCGCGCGGGATGGATTCAAAGGGCATTGCCGACGAGTTCCTCGTCCACTCGAACGAGGAACTGGGGCACGCCGACCTGCTGGCCGGACGCATCGTGCAACTGTCCGGCGAACCCGACCTGGCCCCGGCTGGGCTGGCCTCGCGCAGCCATGCCGAATATGTAGTGGGCGCCAACCTGGTCGACATGATCCACGAAAATCTCATTGCCGAGCGCATCGCCATCGAGAGCTACCGGGAATTCATCCGTTTCCTGGGCGACCAGGACTCGACAACGCGGCGCCTGTTGGAAAGCATCCTTGCCGTCGAGGAAGAGCATGCCGATGAACTGGCAGCGCTATTGCCGGAAACCGGCGAAAATCCTCGGCCGCAAACTCAGCACCAGGACTTGACACAGGTCGCCTGAATGTCCCCCTCGCCGCCGGCACGGCCGGCGTCGGCCGACCCACCCTCGGCCACTGCCGCGGACGTTTCGATTGTCGTGCCTGAAGCCACGGCGCCCGCGGCAACCGCAGCGGCCTCCGGCGAATCGCCACCGGCACCGTCAACGCCTGCGCCCCCAGGCTTGCGCCGGGGCGGCCTGGCGCTCGCCACAGGGGTCAGCGCCGCGATCCTCGTGGTGGCAGCGCTCTACCTCGCACGCGCGGTTTTTGTTCCGCTGTTCATCGGCATCCTGGCCAGCTATGCGCTCACACCGGTCGTCGACCTGCTCAAACGCTGGCGGATCCCGCGTGCGCTCGGCGCAGGGCTGGTCCTGCTGGTCCTGGTGGCAATGGCCGGCTGGGGCCTGATCGCCAAGGCAGACGACGCGGCGTCGGTGATCGAACTGCTTCCCCAGGCGGCGCGCAAGATCCGCCAGCATGTCCAGGATGCGCGCGCTCAGGGACCCGGACCGCTGCAAAAAATCCAGGAAGCCGCCACCGAACTGCAAGGCGCCGCAGCCGACGCCGCCGGTGAAAAGAAAGTGGCCTCCCGCCACGTCGCGCCCACAGGCGCGCTCGCGACCGAGCAAAGCGCATGGCTGCGCGATTACCTGCTCGCACAGTCGGCGATGCTGTTCAGCGTCCTCGTCCAGGCTCCGCTTGTACTGCTGCTGACCTACTTCCTGCTTGCGTCCGGGGAGCATTTCCGCCGCAAGCTGGTTCAGTTCGTCGGGCCGACATTCTCGCGCCAGCGTGAGGCGGTGCGCGTGCTCGAGGAGATCGATACGCAGATTCAACGCTACCTGCTCGCCACGCTGGCGGCCAACGTGCTTGTCGGCGTGCTGACCTGGCTGGCATTTGCCGCGCTGGGCCTCGAGCAGGCCGGTGTCTGGGGCGCCACGGCGGGAATCCTGCACTTCATTCCCTACCTGGGCCCGATGTTGTTTGCCGTGCTCAGCGGCATGGCCGGCTTCATGCAGTTTGACACCGCGCTTTCAGCGCTGACCGTGGCCGGCGTCTCCGTGATCGTCTCGGCATTCGTCGGCTCGTTCATCATGACCTGGGCACAGAGCCGATTCGCCAGCGTCAACGCCGCGGTGCTGTTCATCGCCTTGCTGTTCTTCGGCTGGCTGTGGGGAATCTGGGGACTGCTGCTGGGTGCGCCGATCTTGGCGATCATCAAGGTGATCTGCGATCGCGTCGACAATCTCAAGGCGGTCGGGGAGTTGATCGGGCACTAGGCCGATGGAGCGAGCGCTCCAAATGGCGGCCGAAACCCTGCCCGGACAGGCTCGACAGCGGACCCGGATCATCCGGGTTGCCGCTGCCCGCCCTGCCCGCTGCCGGCTATTGCGAGGCGGTGACCTCCACATCGACGCGCCGGTCCGGCTGCAGGCATTCGATCAGCCGCCGGTTCGGCGCTTTGCCGATGCACTCGCCGGCTTTGGTCACCGGCATCGATTCGCCGCGCCCTACCGCACTGATGCGGCTGGCATCGAGCCGGCCGTTGTCCACCAGATATGACCTGACCGACTGCGCGCGCTCCTCAGACAGCTTCTGGTTGTACGCGTCCGTGCCCAGACGGTCGGTGTGGCCCTCGACCGAAATCCGTTCAAAACGCATGCCGCGCAGGTCATTGGCGAACTTGTCCAGGACGTCCCTGCCCTCGGGCCGGAGCACGGCACGGTCAAAGGCGAACAGCGACTCGGCCGAAAAACGCACCTGGCGCCGTTCCGGCGGCGGTTGAACCACCGGCGCCACCGCGATCGGCGCGACCGGTGCCGGCGGCTGCACCACAGGGACCGGAGCCGGGGCAATATATACCGGGGCACTGGCGACTTGCGCTACGGGCTTGCGGCCACCGCCGAAGGGAAAGACCAGGCCCACGGACATCATGCTGACGCGGCCGCTGGAATCCAGCGGGCCCTCGACGCGGAAGCGCTCGGCCTCCACCCGCGCCAGAACCGCCGGCGTCAGGGCATATTGCAATCCGACGCCGGCCTTGTAATTGACTTTGCGGGTGCGCGGGTTTTCATCGCTGACCAACACTGCACCGGTGCCGTTGAAGCTGCCGCGGACTTTCAGGTAGGTTGCCCCGACGCGGCCGAGCAGGGAAAGCCTGTCGGTCAACGGCGCGCGCGCCACCAGATCCAGGTTCCCGCCCTGCAGGCGCAATTGCCCGTTGAGATGGCCGGCGGGCACGGTATTGGATGCAAAGCGGAACTTGCCCAGGTTGACGTAACCGGCCTCGAGCGCAAAGTTGCGATTCAGCTGGTAGCCGCCAAAGATCTTGTGGCCGCTGTCCTTGTCGTCGGTCGACGTTGCCACGCTGGTTGCGCGGTTGCCGAGCAGCAAGTTGATCGTGCGCTGTTCGTCGAGTCGTGCCCGCGTTTGGCCCCATGAGAGGCCGCCATAGTAGTCGCCGGCTTCCTGGGCCACAAGCGTGTTGGAAAACAGCACGCCAAGAACGGCGGCCGGGATGATACCAAGTCTGTCGCGGGATTTCATGAGATGCCTTCTGGTGTTCGCCAGCCCTGGCGCGGAGCGCGCAGGCCGGTCATTGCAAAGCTCGTCCCGCTGGGCGGGACAAGCGGAAGCGGTGGAGCGCGTGAGGACCATCAAGCGGGCATTGGCACCGCGAAATGACGCTCGGTCATTGCCGAAATCCGGTTTCTGGTTTCACGAGTCCTTGCCATGTTTCGCACGCCGCGTTACCCGAGGCGAGCCCCGTGGCGAGACCATCAGGTACTAGCGATCCTTGTCTTTCTTTTCCCGTGCCTGGCCGCGTTGGCCGTCGTGGCCTTTGCCTTTGCCCTTGTCCGTATCCTCGTCGTCGTCCTGGTTCCTGTCGGGTCGATCGTTGGCCCGGGCAGGGTTCTTCGATTTCGGCGGATCCCGCCGCTCGGATTGCTGCGGCGGCGGCCGCGGAGTCGTGGCCTGCGCATCGCGCACTAGCGGCGCGTCGTGGCTTGCGCGTTCACCGCGCGGCGACGGCGGCGGGCTGGCCTGCGGCAAGCGCTCGCGATTTCCCGGCCAGGCCGGTGCTTCCCCGCGTTGCGGTACCGGCGGGTTTGCGCCTGGTTGACGCTCGCGCTGCACGAAGGGCGAGGACGCATCGCGCGGCGGCGGTGCTACGGCCTGGTTTTCCCGCCGGGCCGGCGCGGGTGCAGTGAACTGTGCCTGGGCACGCTGGTGCTCGAACTGGCGCTGCGCAATCGCGTCGGCGGGCTGGTAGCGGTACTGCCGCGACTGGATCATGGCCTGCTGGGCAACCTGCGGATATTGGTTGCCCGAATATTGCCGCTGGTAATAAGGCAGCGGCGCCGGCTGCGGCGTGCGCGAGCGGTCCCAGCGATTCCAGTCCATGCGGCGTTGCTGCCACGATTGGCCCCAGTGGTCGCCCCAGCGCGGCGGCTCATTGAGCGACCAGCGGCGGAAGTGCGGCGGTGCGCGCCGGTAGTAGCGAACCGGAACACGCAAAACATAGTACGGAACGTCCATCGAATCGATCCGCCACCACGGGCCGTTGTACCAGGAACTCGAATACCAGTCGTCATCTTCATAGACCCAGTACAGGCCGTCGTAGAAGAAGTAGTTGGATTGCAGCGCCGGCGCGTAGTACACCGGGTATCCGGGAACACGCTGCAACGCCGGATACAGTGGAACGCTGATGCGGATTTGCACGCCCGGCGAGTTGAAATCGACCGATGTATGGGCCATTGACGGCCCGACACAGCCAAGCAACAGGCAAAGTGCGATTCGTGGGTATTGCATGTTTTGGCCTCATGGTTCAGGGCTGCGCATGGGAACGGCAGCGCAATCGCATCTTGGAACTGCTCACGGACGGGGTCTGTGCGGCAACGAACGTTGCGTCGCTGCCGTGCGATCGGCAGCGCGAACCGTGGCAGGCATGGGATCCGCAGGTTCCAACGTGCGGTTGCGAACGGAAGCGGCACAAAAGTCCGGCCAGCATGGCAGGCACAGGTCATCCGCTCATGGCGGCTGGCCTGCGCCAACCCATGCCGCAAAGGAAACCAACATGACTGCACGCGACGCATTCGCAACACCCATCCTGCATGCCCTGCCGCCGCTTCCCTATGAAGCCCACGCACTGGAGCCGGCAATTTCCGGCAGGACGATCGGCTTCCACCACGGCAAGCACCATCAGGGATACATCGACACATTGAACAAGTTGATCGGGGCGACCCCTCTGGCATTGCTGACGCTGGACGAACTGCTGGTCGAAACTGCCGGCAACCCCGGCCAGGCCACGATCTTTCGCAACGCGGCGCAAGTTTGGAATCACAACTTCTACTCGCGCAGCCTGCGTCCGAGGAACGACGCTCCGCCACCCCCGGTGTTGAGCCAACTTATCCACGCGGCATTCGGCGACTTGCCGACCTGCCGCAAGGAACTCGCCGCGGCAGCCGCCGCGCAATTCGGCAGCGGCTGGGTCTGGCTGGTGCAGGAAGCGGGTACGCTGAAAGTGCTCAGCACCGGCAACGCCGCCATGCCAGTGGGACCAGAAACAAAACGGCTGCTGACGATCGACGTGTGGGAGCACGCCTATTACCTCGATTACCAGAATCGCCGCACCGACCATGTGGATGCCGTGCTGGAACACCTGATCAACTGGGATTTCGCCGCCGACAATCTGGCCTAGACGTGTCCGCTATCGCCGTCCGTGCGGCCAACCCAACAATGCGAAATCGAGCGTGTGTACGCCAGCGTACAGACCCTGCAACGGCGTCTTTGCATGATGCCGCACATACCGTCACTTCCGCCAAGACACCGGCTTCCTGGGCAATTGGCTGCTGGACCTGCCCACGGCCACACAAGCGGCTGCAGGCAGCCGGCGACAGGTCCGGTGGTACCCGGCGATCAACGCCCGCAACACCAAGGAGAACCCATGAACCACACCACAGAATTTCCTCGCCACACGCAATGGCTTGCCGCCGTTTTGCTCAGCACGGTCATTACGGCATGCGGCGGAGGCGATCGGGGCCGCGATCCGATCCTCGGCACCAATGCCGATGCGGTGATACCGCCGACGGTCACCGCAACCGCGCCGGTCAACAATGCCACTGCCGTGCCCATCAACCTGCGAATCATCACGGCGGATTTCAGTGAACGCATTGCGCCTCTTGCCTCCGCCGCGAACTTCACGCTGACATGCGCCGCGCCGTGCACGAGTCCCGGTTCTTCGCTGTCCCTGGATTCCAGCGGCCGCATCGTGACCATGACGTTTACCCCTGGCACACAGCTTGCGCCGCTGACCGCGTACACGCTGACGATCACCGGCGCCACCAGCACGGCGACCGGCGTCGCCATGACCGCGCCCTACGTGGCTCGCTTTACCACCGGCGCCACTGCCGACAGCACGCGCCCGCGCATCACCGTGACCGTGCCGGCAACGACCGCGAACGGGCCCACCAACGGCATCGCCGTGAACACCGCCATCAGCGCAACCTTCAGTGAAGACATGCAGCCCGCAACCCTGTCTGCAGCCAGCTTCACCATCACCTGCCCGGCGCCGTGCACGGCCCCGGCAGCAACCGTCGGCTACGCGGTCGGCACCCGCACCGCTGTGCTGAGTACGGCCGCGCCGCTTGCCGCCGGCACGACCTACATCGTGACCGTCACCAGCGCCGCTACCGACCTGGCCGGCAATGCGTTGGCCGGCAACCAGGGGCCATTGCCCGCAGCGAGCAATTACGTCTGGTCCTTCACCACCATCGGCCCGACGGCACCGGCCAACGTCACGGTGCAATCGACCAATCCTGCCGCCGGCGCGTCGTCGGTGTGCCCGCACGCCACGGTCAATGCAACCTTCAGCCAGCCCAACGGCGTGCGCATGGATCCGCTGACGGTCAACACGGGCACTTTCACCGTCACCGGTCCGGGCCCAGCGTTCGCCCCCGTGACGGCCTCGTCGGTGGTGCTTGACGGTGCGAGCGGCCGCGTCGCCGTGTTCACCCCCGCGGCCCTGCTGGTGGCCGGCACAACCTACACAGCCAAGATCAAAGGCGGTGCCAATGGCGTGAAGGATCTTGCCGCGCCAGCCAACTCCCTGGCCAACGATTTCGTCTGGACGTTTTCGGTTGCAACCTGCACCACGCCAGCGGGGCCATTCGCATCGGCGATTCCGCTTGGCGCCGCCGCCTCGTTCGGCATCATGGCAACATCGGCCACGACCAGCACCGGCCCGACGCGCATCAACGGCGATGTCGCCCTGAGCCCCGGGACTTCGCAGGGCATCCCGCCGGCACAGGTCAACGGAGTCATCCATGTCAACGACGCCCAGGCCGCCGCCGCCAAGGCCGATCTGCTGGCTGCTTACAACACCGCCAAGGCACTGCCCCCGGGCACGGGTCCATTTTCCCTGGGCGGCGGGACTGACCTGAGCGGGTTGACCCTTGCCCCCGGAACCTATACCTCCGCGACCACCATTCTCATCAATGGTCCGGCGGCAGTCGTGCTCGATGGCGGCGGCAACGCCAACGCCACCTGGGTGTTCCAGATTGGCTCCTCGCTGACCACTGTAAGCGGCGGCGTTTCGCTCATCGGCGGCGCACAGGCCAAGAACGTTTTCTGGGTACCGACAGCAGATGCCACCATCGGCACCAATACGATCTTTCAGGGGACCATCCTCGCCGGACGCGACGTTACGGCCAAGACCGGCGCCGTGATCAACGGCCGCATCCTGGCCGGCGCCATCGGCGCGGCCACCGTCGCTCTCGACGGCAACACCGTCAACGTTCCGGCGCCCTAACCGGCGCCTGCGGGCCACCGTCCACTTTGAACCGATCTTTCCGGGAGAAATCATGAAACCTGCAATCAATTCACACGCGCTGGCATTGGCTTCGCTGATCGCTGCGGCCAGCGCACCTGCCCTGGCGCAATCCACGGGCTGGTATGGCGGCCTGAACCTGGGCCAGTCGCGGGCCACAATTGACGACAAGCGCATTACCAGCAGCCTGATGGGCAGCGGTTTTACCGTGACCGGCATCAGCGATGACAATCGCGACAGCGGTGGCAAGCTTTTTGCCGGCTACCAGATGAACCGCAACTTTGCGCTCGAAGGCGGATACTTTGACCTCGGCAAGTTCGGCTTTGCCGCCACCACCCTGCCGGCCGGTGTCCTCAATGGCACCATCAAACTGCGCGGCTTCAACCTCGACCTGGTTGGGCGCCTGCCGGTGACCGAACGACTGGACGTGTTCGCCCGCGTCGGCGCAAATCGGGCCGAGGCGCGCGACAGCTTTACCGGAAGCGGGGCGGTGTTTGTGCGCAATCCGAATCCGCACAAGCGCGACACCCAACCGAAGGCCGGCCTCGGCGCGGAGTATGCGTTCAACGAGGCTTTCTCCGTGCGCGTCGAAGCCGAGCGCTACCGTATCAACGATGCTGTCGGCAACAAGGGGGACATTGACCTCGTTTCCGTCGGGCTGGTGTACCGCTTCAACCAGCACCGCCGTATGCCCGCTGCATATACGAGCGCGGAGCCGGTCCGGGCCGTTGTTGCGGCCGCGCCATCGCCGCCGGCAGAGCCTGCCGTGGTGATTCCGCCGGCCAGCCCGGTTGCGCCAACACCGCCTGCCCCGGTCGTCCCGGCGCAGCCGCGCTTCGAGAGGATCACCCTTTCGGCCACCGAGTTGTTCGGGTTTGACAGCGCCAGGCTGCGCATGCCGCAACCGAAATTGGATGAAATCGCGCGCGCACTGGTTGCCAACCGCGACATCGCCAACGTCGCCATCACCGGCTACACCGACCGCATCGGTTCGCGCGAGTACAACCAGAACCTCTCGGAGCGTCGCGCGAAGGCGGTGACGAACTACCTGATCAGCCAGTCCGTTGAGGCCAGGCAGTTGAACGCCACTGGAAAGGGCGAGGACAACCCTGTCGTGACCTGCACCAACGATACCCGGCCGGCGCTCATTGAGTGCCTGGCCCCGAATCGGCGTGTTGAAGTCGAGCAGATCACGATCTCGCGGCGCGCACCGTAGCGGGTCGCGCAGCGCACCCGGCCGGGCGAGCCGGATAACCGAGTGGAGCCTTGCAGGTGCAAAGGTTTAGGTTCTCGAACGCGCGCTGCGGCCGGTCAAAATTGACAGGTTGCTGCAGCTACCGCGCCATTTCACCACGCTTCATGGCCAAGTATTCGTCCAGTTCCATTTCATGCAGCTGGCGCGGAAAGCGTTCAATCGACGCGAACCAGCTGCGCAGGCGCTTTTCGGCACGCTCGGCGGGCGGCGCGTCGAGCGATTCGAGCAGCGCCTCGACGGCAAGGTAGTAGCGCATGGTGTTTCGCTCGACCACGCCGCGCATGCCGCCGATGTAGCGCGGTGTGCGGTCGGCATCGTATCCGTCGATGGTGAAGCCGACCTTGCTGCGGCCGGCAGTTGCCAGGTATGCGGCCATCGCGGAGCGCCCGATCAGCCCGACCGAGTACGAATAGGTCAGGTGGATCAGGCTGTGCGTGGCGTCGGAGGCCACAACTTCCAGTCCGATGCGAAAGTCGGAGGTGCCGAGCGGTCCGTTGGCCGCGAGCATTTCGATGCGCAGGTATTCATCCGTCATCGCCACGACGTGATAGCGAAGGCTGATGCGATACGCCTGTGCAAGCGGCTGGTCGAACTTCCTGCCGACGGCCAGATGCACAAGCGTTGCGCCGGGGGCGTTGTCCGCCCGGCAGGCCTTGGTGTTCAAGTGGAGCATCAGGATGTCGCACCACTGCGCAGCCTTGTGCATCGCGGCGCTGGTGCGGGCATAGGACCGGCCGACCTCGGCAAAGACCTCGCCGGAGACCGCGCCGGCTTGCTCACTCGACTCGAGGTGCAAGGGCGTTTGAAAAATGCTGCGCCGCGGGTCCGCCTGGAGGGACGCAAATCGTTCCTGCAGCGCCCGCACCGGGCTTGCGGAGCTCGCCGCAAAGGCATTCGTCGCGGGCCGCAGCAGTATTCCGGCCACCAATGCAAACCCCATGGCATACGCGACGCGCGGGGCGCATCGCCGGCCGGCCGTCTGGGGACCTCCGGGCCTTTCCACGCGCGGCCTTATCACAGCCAATAGCGCCAGAGGATCGCCGCCAGTTCCCTGGCGCGGTCAACCAGCGGCCGCTCGCGCCAGGCTTGCAGCGTAACTTCGGTTGATTGCGCAAGATCGGCTGCAAACATGGCCTGCATCTGCGCCCCGAAATCACGCCCCAGGATGACCGCGGCGATCTCGTCGTTGTGCAACAGGCTGCGCCAGTCCATGTTGGACGATCCGATCGTGGACCAGACCCCGTCGATGACAGCTGTCTTTGCATGCAGCAGCGCGCCCTGCCGCTCGTGGATTTTCACGCCGTGCTGCAGC
Source organism: Usitatibacteraceae bacterium (assembly GCA_036275435.1). Taxonomy (GTDB): domain Bacteria; phylum Pseudomonadota; class Gammaproteobacteria; order Burkholderiales; family Usitatibacteraceae; genus UKL13-2. Next base: position 12,151 of record DASUDU010000225.1, read on the forward strand.
AGCTGCGAGTAATGCGACCGTCCCGCATGAAACACCAGCCAGAAATCGGTGGCCCCGGGCAGGATCAGCCGCACATCCACCCCGCGCGCCGCAGCCGCCAGAAGCGCCGTCATCAGCTGCGGGTCCGGCACAAAGTACGCGTTCGTCAGGTGAACGCTGGTGTCGGCGCTGTCGATGGCCGACAGCAGTGTGCGATGGATCAGGTTGGATGGCGCGTCGGGCGTGCTGCCGATGGCGCGGATCACCTCATTTCCCCTGCTCGGCAGGGGCGGAAACGGAAGGTAGGCCGGCAGCGGGTCTCCGCGCTGCTTGTCCCAGGATTCGAGAAACAGCTTCTGGAACTCGGCCACGACCGGCCCCTCGATCTGCAAGTGGGTATCGCGCCAGGGCGGACTGCCATCGGCGTGGCGCTTGACGGCCTTGCCGAACGAACCGGAGGAATAGACGCTGCTGATGTTGATTCCGCCCACGAACGCCAAGGAGCCGTCGACGATCAGCAGCTTGCGGTGATCGCGCCGGTTTAGATCCCAACCCATCTTGGCGGCAAGCGGATTGACCGGGTTGAACTCAAGAACCCGCACGCCGCCGCGGGTCAGACGTTCGAAAAACGACCTGGGAGCCGCCAGCGCACCGACGCTGTCGTAGATGAGCGAAACCTGGACGCCCTGCGCCTGCTTGGCGACCAGCTCGTCGGCAAATTTGTTGCCGACTTCATCGTCCTCGATCAGGTAGGTTTCCATGTGGACATGGTCCTTCGCAGCCCTGATCGCGCCGAACATTGCCTGAAAGGTTGCCGGGCCGTCGCGCAGCAGCAACGCCTTGTTGCCGATCACCAGCGGGCTGTCGACGATGCCCTCCTCATTCGCGAGATGGCGGTCGAAAATGTCGGTCGGTACGCCACCTTTCTGCATCCGGACGAGGATGGCCTTGCTTTGCGTTGTGCTCAAGGGTCCGCGGGCGCCTTCCAGCCGCACCGGCGCGGCGGCCGAGCGCACGGAATCGGCAACGTACCCGGGCATGGCGCTGCAACTGGCCAGGATAGCCGTTGCCGCGAGCGCGACCAACCGCGGGATTGTCCACGCACCAGTCATGGTCGATGGTTTCCGCGCGGCTTCCGGGCAGCAGTCGTGAAACTGCCAGCCGCGCCCGCTCAACGCTTCAACTTGCGATAGGTGCGGCCCGCTTCTTCGCCACGGTCGGTGTCCACCAGGCCTTGTTTCGTATCCTTGAAGGCCTGCTGCATCGGCACGCTCGGCAACGCGCCCGGCTCGGCCGAGGTCACCACCGCGCTGGCCGGCGTCATTGGCAATCCCGGCCTGCGCAATTTCACGTCGCTTTGCCGGCTGAGCCGCGGCCGCACCTGGCCCGCGTGCCGCGCACTGCGCTGTTCCCGCGCCGACTGGGTTGCCGGCACATCGACCTGCGGAGCTGCCGGGCCGACCATGCCGGGCGGCGGCGCCCCCTCGGCGGTGAAGTCGAGTTTCTGAACCTCAAGCGTTTTTACCTGGGGAGGAGCGGAAGGCGGTGAAGTTAATTTGCGGCCCATGGCATTTCTCTCCGGTTTACGCGCGCGAGCGCCGATTGGCCATCCCGAAAAACATCTCAGGACTGCAATTCACGGGTGGCAGCCACCAGCATGGTGTCCATGGCTCGCCACGCCTTGTCCATGCTTTCCTGGAATTGCGCTGCGGGCGTATCTCCGGCCATGCGCAGTTCCTTGAACGCAATCTGGCCGGCGTCGCGCGTCTCGCGCAGTAGCTTCAGGTGCGCCTGGTATCGGCCCGCTTCCGCGGCATTTGCCTTCTTGTTTGCCTCCACCAGGAGATCCACCTGAGCATCCCACTTTCTCAGTTGGTCCTGCATTGCTGCGACGTATTCGTTGCTGTTCACCATGGTGCTGCTCCTTGTTGTCCTGCATGTGCCGGCGCGGCACCAGCCCCGCAGCCCATGGCGGCGGGGTGGTCCGATCGAACCCCGGGGCGTACCTGCAAAACGCCCCGCAATCGAAGCCTTCAGGCGCGCGGCTCACCCTGTCGATTGACGGTGATCGTCGATCCCGGCGGGCTGGTCATCTGGACGCGGTGTTCCTGTCCACGGAAGTCGTAGGTCACATCCCAGTAGGCCGGCCGGTTGCCGGACTGCGTGGTGCTGCAGCGCTGGACGTCGCGGCTGTATTCGCTGCGCGAATCGCCGCGCCCGACATTGGAGCCGACCACCGCGCCGGCAATCGCACCGCCTGCCGTCGCCACGTCATTGCCGCGGCCGCTGCCGACCTGGTGGCCCAGCACACCGCCGATCAATGCGCCCACCACTGCTCCGCCAACATTGGCGCGGCCGCGGTCCTGGTCGACCTGTTCGCGCTCAACCCAGCAGCGCTCCTCGGAACGGCCAACCACCGCGCGAACCGAGGTGACCTCCGCCTCGTACAGGCGTTCGTTGCGGCGGCGGCGATTGTCATACACGCGCTCTGCAGGCGGCGCATAGCGCTCGTCATCATAGCGGGCGTTGTTCGAGATTTCGCGCACCGATGAGATGCGGTCATTCAGGCCCATCGCCGACAGCGCGCTGTAGCGCCCGGGCCTGAGGATCATGCAGCGCCCGCGAAACTGCTCGTCCTCGCAGACTTCCCAGCGTCCATTCATGACCACCGCAGACGAGGCACGGTCATTGAAGCCTTGCTCGGCAAGGTTGTTGATTGCGCGCGGCGTAGAAAACGATCGGCCGTAGTAGTCGTCATGTTCATAGAAAACGACTTGCGCCACGGCCTGGCTGCAAACCGTCGCAATGGCGACAGCAGCTGCACACTTTGTGAACTTGTTCATGGATATCTCCGGTAAGGTCAACATCAGTACCCGCAACCTCAATTCCTGGTTCCAGCGGCTGATGCGCAGCTCAGGTCGGGCGGCAAGTGCGCCACATTCGCAGGAATCGCACCCGCCGTCTGTGCGCAGGCCGACATAGCCGCGCGCGGGCCCAGGGCGAAAGCGCAGCCGATCCGGGCCGCACGCGTACGCTGGCACACAGACAGGCGGCACGCGAGGGCGTAGCTTGCGTGAACCAGCCCTACTGGTTGCGACCAGCCCGATCGGTTTACCCATCCGTTCGGCGCCAATTCGAAATTGAATTCGCAGCCAGCCGTCGCAAGACGCTTCGCCGAGCTGGCTTTGTTTCAACTCAACTTTTTTGGAAAGAAAACTTTATGAACTGGGATCAAATCGAAGGCAACTGGAAACAATTCAAGGGCGCCGCCAAGCAGCAGTGGGGAAAGCTCACCGACGACCAACTGGATGTCATCGCCGGCAAGCACGACCAGCTGATTGGTCGCATCCAGGAGTCCTACGGCATTACGCGCGAGGCAACCGAAGCGCAGGTCAAGTCCTGGCTGGAAAAACAGAAGCCCAGCATCCAGGAAAAAGCCGCCATGAAATCTGCCAAGTAGGACGCCGACCCGGCGCGGCCTGCAATCAACACAGGCCGAATACCCGTCCCGTTGCCGCAATCTGCAAGCCCCGCGGCATCGAGCCGGCTCCATCACCCCATCAAAGGAACAACATGATCAACGCAAAATACACCGCACTGTTCGCCGCCATCAGCCTTGGCTGTAGCACCGCGGCGATCGCGCAAACCCTGTCGAAGGCCGATTACCAGGCTGGCAAGGATGCAGCTGAAGCCACATACAAGTCGAGCAAGGCAGACTGCAAGAAGTTCGCAGGAAACATTCGCGACATCTGCATGGCAGAGGCCAAGGGCCGTGAAAATGTCACCGTGGCGGAACTGAAAGCCGCCTACGATCCAAGCGCAAAGTCCCAGTACGACGTGCGCCTTGCCAAGGCCGACGCCATCTACGCGGTCGCCAAGGAAAAATGCGACGATGTTTCAGGCAACATCAAGGACATCTGCCGCAGGGAAGCCGACGCGGTGCGCATTGCCTCGCGTGCGGACGCGAAGGCATCGATGAAGACTGTTGCAGCCACCAGCAACGCCAACCAGAAATCGGCCGCGGCGCAGGATACTGCCAACAAGTCGATCAGTGACGCGCGCCTTGATGCAAACGCCGACAAGAACGACGCCGCCTATGCCGTGGCAATCGAGAAATGCGACGCACTGGCCGGCGCGACGAAGGATTCCTGCGTGAAAGACGCGAAATTGCGATTTGCCAAATCCTGAAGGACTCGGTTCGGGCACGTGGATCGGACGCTGGGGAAACGCGGTGAATCGCGGCTGCCTGACACCCGCAGCTGCATGCCGGTTGGGCAAGAACGACAACGCGTCGCGCCTGTAGTGAAGTTCGACGCGGCCCAAGCGGCCGTCGCCGGGCGCGCGGCCACCACTGCCGGAGTGGTGCCGGCCCTGCGCAGTGAGCCGTTGCAATGCGGCGGATCGAACGATCCCGGCGCCAGTCAACCCGGGCCGCGCATGCGTGAGCGGGACCTGACGATGTCCATCGTTATGCTGGCTGCGTCATTGCAGACGGCCTGCGTGCAGATTCCGCCACCAGGCACTTTGCAAAGCGTGGACGCTGCCGGCACGCGGCGCCTTGCGGAGGAATCGGCGCGGTCGGCAACAACGCCGGCGTGCCAAGCCCTGCTGCTGCGCAAGGCCCGGGAACCGGCCGCAGCAGATCGCAACGATGCCGGACAAGCTGCGGAAGTGCAGGCACGGCAGTCGGTGTTTCAGCGCCTGGGACTAGAGGCGAGCCGGACTTCGCGGGGTTGGGTCATCACGTTCGGTGACGCGCTGTTTGACGAGCATGAGGCCAAGCTCCTGGGCGATGGCGTCGGCACGGCGCGACAACTGGCCGGCTTCCTGGCCCTGTATCCGTTGACGAACCTGCTGATCGAAGGCTTCACGGACAGTACCGGCAGCCGGGAACGCGACAACAATCTTTCCGAGGATCGCGCGCGCGCCGTGCGCGCGCTGCTGCTGGATCGAGGTATTGCGGGCGAACGGATCGGCATGCAGGGGTTCGGTGAGGCATTTCCCCTCGCCAGCAATGACACGCTTGCCGGGCGCCACAGGAATCGGCGCGTGGAAGTGATCGTCGCCGACGACTGTGCAGACGTCCCGCCCCGATAGCCCGGCAGCGGGCATGCTCATCCGGCCAGCACAAGGCGCGTGTGGTTTCGCCCGAACAGAAACGCGTACTCCGCGCTACAGGTCAATTCGCGCACCAGGCGCACACCCAGGCCACCGACACGATGGCTTTCACCAGTGCCGGCTGGCAGCGGCGCGACGGCACAGGTCAGGCTGTTAAATGGCGGCGCCTGGTCGATGTAGTCCAGCCGCACCGATGGGCCGGCCACTTCGAGCACGACCCACACCAGCGCCGCGTCGCCGCCGCCGTGGCCGTGCCGCACCGTATTGACGAACAACTCCTCGGCAATCAGCTGCAGCTTGAGAGCCTGCGTGCGATTGAGTCCGGCGCTGCCGGCCGCCTGCTCGAGAAACCGGCGCAGCTCACCCAGCGATTCCAGGCGCGCCGCAAAGCAAGCTTCGTGTATTGCCGGGCCGGCCATGACAGACACCATTCAGCCGCGGTAGACTTGTGCAAAGCCCGCCGCACGCGAATCGCTGCAAGCCACAACGTGAACCGGCGCCGCGAAACTCGGTAACCGCAAGGGGAAGATCATGCGCATGTCGTTCGGATGCCTCGCATTGTTGTCCGCTGCCATGATGACGCAGCCGGACGCGCTTGCCAACCCGGTCGGCCAGATCAAGGTGGTGCGTGGCCAGGTGCAGTTGCAGCGCGCCGGGCAACTGCAGCCGGCCATGGTCGGCATGCCGGTCCAGGGCGGCGACATCGTCATCACCGGCTCCGACGGCGCGGCCGGAATCACCTTCATCGACAACAGCCTGATTTCCACCGGGCCGGGCAGCGCCTTCGTCATCGACGAATATCAGTTCGACCCGACCACGCACGCCGGGAAATTCAAGGCCACGTTGCGGCGCGGCACGCTGGCCGGCGTGTCCGGCAAGATGGTCAAGCACGAGCCGGAGTCGATGCGCATCGCCACGCCGTCGGCGATCATGGGCGTGCGCGGAACCGAGTTCGCAATTCGCGTCGACGACAACCCCTGATCGCGCGCCGGACTCCACGCCATGCGCCTGACACGCCACCTGGCCCTGCTCCTCGCTGTCGCGCTGCTTGCGGCCTGCGCGCAGGCGCCCAAGACCCATCCCAGCCGCGACCTGTTTGTCGTGCTGCCCGGCGCCGAGGGCAAGGCCGGCAGCGTCGTGGTGCGCCAGGACAGTGCAGAGCACATTCTCGACAAGCCCTACGCGGCGGTGCAGGGCGGCGCCAGCGGTGCGCTGGCACCGGCCACGACGGATGCAACCCAGGTGCAAGGGACCTTCGCCGGCGCGCTTGGCGCATTGCCGGGCCGGCCGGCCAGCTTTGTGCTCTATTTCATCGAAGGCCGCGACGAACTCACCGCCGCCTCGCAAGCCGAACTGAAAAACGTGCTGGCCGAAATCCAGCGGCGTCCCCTGCCGGACCTGGCGGTGATCGGCCACACCGACAAGGTCGGCAGCGACAGCTTCAATGACCGCCTGTCGCTGGCGCGCGCGGAAAAGATCCGCGAGATGCTTGCTGCGCTGGGGATTGCGTCCGAACGCATTCAGGTTTCCGGCCGCGGCAAGCGCGAACCGCTGGTCGATACCGCCGACAACGTCGCCGAGGCGAAAAACCGCCGGGTCGAGATCAGCGTTCGCTAGCTTGCCGTTCCACCGCCGGGCGGCGGCGTCCAGCGTAGCGCCATCAGGGTCACATCGTCGCTAGCCTCGCGACCGGCGGCAAATTCCTGAACCGCCGCGCGCACTGCATCGACCAGCGCCTCCGGCTCGTTGGCGGCGTGGTCCCGCAGGCACCCGGCCAGGCGGCCATTGCCGAAGAACGCGCCCTCGCGGTTCTCCGCCTCGCTCACCCCGTCGGTGGAAATGAGCAGCGCGTCGCCCGGCTGCAGCTGGAACTCCGAGCGCGGATAGTCGAACTCCTCGAGCGTGCACAGCGGCGGGCCGCCGGCCGGCTCGAGTTGCGTCGGCGGCTTGCCGGCGCGCAGCAGCCACGGCGCATCGTGGCCGGCGTTGACCGACTCAAGCCGCCCGCTGTCGAGGTCGAGGATTGCGGCATACAGCGTGACAAACAGCGATTCCGGGTTTTCGCGCGCAATGGCGCGTTGCAGCGTGCGCAGCGAGCCCGGCAGGTCGGCCGGATTGGCCAGCACGGCGCCTTTCAACTGCGACTTGGCCGAGGCCATGAACAACGCTGCCGCCAGCCCCTTGCCCGAAACATCGGCCACCGCCAGGAACACGCGTACGTTGTCGAGCCGGAAGCAATCATAGAAATCGCCGCCGACGTCGCGTGCCGGCATCAGCAGCGCGGCCAGGCGAACCCGCGTTTCGCCGGCGAACACCTCGGACGGATCGGCCAGCAGGCCCATCTGGATGCGCTGCGCCGCAGCCAGTTCGCCAGCCATGTGCGCGGCATGCTCGCGCAGCTCTCGACGCTGGCGGTCGGCCTCGGACAGGCTTCCGGACAGCACCAGCAGCATCGCCGCCGCACCGGCCAGTGCCGGCGAGGCGATGTCGACCAACAGGCCGAATTGGGCGAATGCCAGGATGCCGGCCCCCGCCAGCAAGGCCACGGCCACGACATAGCTGCCGAGCACGCGCTGCACCCGCCGCCTTGGCGCGAACGCCACCAGCGCCGTGCCGGCACCGAGCAGAAGCACGATCTCGGCCAGCAGCACGCCGCCCGGCCGCGACAGGTCATCACCGTCGAACAACTGCTCGATGACCTGCGCGTGGATCTCCACGCCCGGCACGCTCTCGCCCAGCGCGGTCACGCGGTAATCGAGCAGCCCCAGCCCAGTGATGCCGACCAGCACCAGGCGATCCTTGAACAGGTCCGCGGGGATCTTTCCGGCGAGCACGTCGGCGGCCGAAACGAATCGCGCCGGGTCGTGGCGGCCGTAGCGGATCCACATCATGCCGTCGTTTTGCATCGGGATGTCCAGTTCGGCCAGTTGCACCGACAGCCCGCCGCCGGGCCGGTCGCTCACCTCGACGCTGCCCCCGGCGGCCACGCGCAACAACTCCAGCGACAACGCCAATGCCGTCACGTCGCCGATCTGCACCAGCAGCGGCGCGCGGCGGATGACGCCGTCGCGGCTGTCGTTGGACAGCACCCCGCGCCCCGCGGCAACGCGGTCGAGCTCGGCCAGGCTTTGCAAGTGTCCGGCAAAGCGCGTCAGCGCCAGCGGCGCGCGGGTGTCGATGCGCATCGGCGCGACTTCCGGCGGCTTGGCGTAGCGCGGGTCGACTGCGGGCAGGCCGGCGATGCCCATCACCACGTTGTTGGCATTGATGGACTGCGCAAACACCTGGTCGGTGGTCGGCAGCGCACGAAACTTTTCGGCCACGTCCTGCGGCAGCACCGGTAGCGCCGCGGCCAGCCGCGAGGGCGAGTAGCGGTCCGGCTCGGGAAACAGCAGGTCAATGCCAATGGCTGCGGAGCCAGCAGCGCCGATCCGGTCCACCAGCGCCGCCATCAAGGTGCGCGGCCACGGCCACTGACCATGCGCGGCGAGCGCGCGCTCGTCGATCTCGACGATCATCACCGGCGCGCTGGTGCGCGCGCGCGGAAACAGGCGCTGGTAGTTGTCGAACACTGCCCCGCGCAGACCCTGCACGGGGTCCGGTCCCCAGGCCATCAGGCCCGCCGCCGTCAGCGTAAGCGCCAGCGCGGCCACCTGGAAGCGGCGCAGCGAGTTCAGACGTCGATCTCCAGGCCGTCGTAGGCCGAACTGATTTCTACGCGATGGCCTTGGTGGGTCAGTTCCTCGAAGCGGCGCGTGTCCGTGAGCAGGCGCTCGAGGGTGGCATCGGAATTGGCCGGTTCGTGGTGGAACAGCACCAGGTGCTTGACGCGCGCGCGCTGCGCCAGCTCCACGCCGACGATGTTGGACGAATGGCCCCAATCCTCCTTGACCGAAATGGCGTCGGCCAGCGCATACATGGCGTCAAAGACAACCAGGTCGGCGTCGCGGAAGAACGCCGTCACCCGTCCGGTCTGCGCGGCATCTTCGGGCTTGTGTTCCGAATCGGTCGAGTAGACGATGGACTTGCCCGCATGCTCGATGCGGTAGCCGTAGGAATCCCCACCGTGCAATTGCAGCTCCGGCGTAACGGCGACCGGGCCGACCTGACAGCGCACACCGGGCACGAGGCGGATGAACTCGATGCGCGCGCGCAGCTGATCGAACTCCACCGGGAAGCACGGCGGTGACTGCTGCAGGCGAAAGGCGTGCTCCAGCTCGGCATGGCAGCCGTAGATGCGGATCGTCGCCCTCGGGACATAGGCCGGGCCAAAAAACGGAAAGCCCATGATGTGGTCCCAGTGCAGGTGCGACATGAGCGCATGGATGGTCACCGGGCGGCCGGTCTGGCGCGCCAGCACGTGCGCACCGAACGGCCGCGCGCCCGACCCGAAGTCGCATACCACGAACTCCTCACCCCCGGTGTCGATCTCGACGCAGGGGGTGTGGCCGCCGAAGGTGCCATTGACCGAAAACGGCAACGCGTTGCGCGCGTAGGCCAGCGCCGCGTTCAGGTCGGCAAATTCCCGGCCCGAAGCGTGCAGCAGCGCCTGCGCAATCTTCTCGCGGATGTCAATGGGCGTGAGCGCAACCGGCAGCGAGCCGCGGGTGCCCCAGAAACGAACGCGCATCGCGCTAGCCCCCGGTGCCAAGCGCCGCGATGCCTGCATCGACGCTGGCATACACCGGCAGCACCAGTTCGAAGCGGGCGATGCGGAAGATCTCCGCAACCATCGGCTGCAATCCGGCCGCGACGATGCGGCCGCCCTGCGCGCGCGCCTCCTTGGCCGCCAGCACAAAGCAGCGCAGGCCGGCGCTGGAAACATAGTCAAGCGCGGAAAGGTCGAGCACCATGCCCTGCGAAGCGCCCAGCGCCGCCGACAGGTGCGGCGCCAGCGCAAGGCGGAAACGATCACAGGATTCCTGGTCGAGCCGGCCGGCGACCGCGACGACGACGGCGCGGTCGGACGGTCGGGCCATTACATCGAGTCGCGTCATTCCGGCAATTCCCCTGATCCTGCCTGGCCGCCGGCTGTTATGATTTGCGGCACTGGCTGCCATTGTAGCGTGACGCGAGCCCGGCCCGGCCGGGCCGGGCCGGACTGCGAAACCCCTTTTCGTGACGCCATGAAACCGATGCTGAAAATTGCCGCCGCAATCGACGCGTTCAACGCCTGGATCGGCCGCACCCTCTACTGGCTGGTGCTGGCGATGGTGCTGATCAGCGCCGGCAACGCCGTGGTGAGGAAGGCGTTCAACGTCAGTTCCAACGCCTTCCTGGAAATCCAGTGGTATCTGTTCGCCGCCGTGTTCATGCTCGGCGCCGGGTTTGCCTTCCTGAAAAACGCCCATGTGCGCATCGACTTCGTGTCCTCGCGGCTGACCGAGCGCGCACGCGCCTGGATCGACATCGTCGGCATCGTGGTGTTCCTCGCGCCGTTCTGCTGGCTGATGATCGACCTGGGCTGGCCCTTGTTTGCCCAAGCGTGGAGTTCGGGGGAGATGTCGCAAAATGCGGGCGGCTTGATCCGCTGGCCGGTCTACGCGATGATCCCCGCCGGTTTCGCCCTGTTGCTGGCGCAGGCGGCGTCGGAGCTGATCAAACGCATCGCCTACCTGCGCGGCCATTTCGACAACATGCTCGGCTACGCGCCCGAGGAGAGCGAGGAAGAAAAACTCGCGCGTGAATTGAAGGAAGCCGCCGCGCGCAACGAGGGAGCGCGCGCATGAGCGCTTTACTCGTCGCCAATTTCGTGCCGATCCTGTTCATCGGCCTTCTGGCATTCCTGCTCACCGGCTTTCCGGTCTCCTTTGCGCTGGCCGCCACGGGGCTCTTGTTCGGTGTGCTCGGCATCGAGATCGGCCTATTCCCGCCGGTGCTGTTCCAAGCCCTGCCGCAGCGCGTGTTCAGCATCATGCAGAACGACACCCTGCTGGCGATTCCGTTCTTCACCTTCATGGGGATCATTCTTGAGCGCAGCGGCATGGCCGAGGACCTGCTCGACACCGTCGGCCAGGTGTTCGGGCCGATCCGCGGCGGCCTGGCGCTGGCGGTGATCTTCGTCGGCGCGCTGCTCGCCGCCACCACCGGCGTCGTCGCCGCGGCGGTGATCTCGATGGGCCTCATTTCCTTGCCGATCATGCTGCGCTACGGCTACAACCGCACCATCGCCACCGGCGTGATCACCGCCTCGGGCACGCTGGCGCAGGCGATCCCGCCCTCGCTGGTGCTGATT
>DASUDU010000226.1:0-5987 GCA_036275435.1 Usitatibacteraceae bacterium
CTCGCCCTTGGCGCGGGCAATCGCCTCGCGGCTGCCAAGTTCGCCGATATGCGCGGTGCCGGCCATGATGACGAGCGCCACGTCGGGATTGGCCATGCGCACCAGGTAGGCAATTTCGCCCAGGTGGTTCATGCCCATCTCGATCACGGCATAACGATGCTGCGCGCGCTGGGCCAGCAGCGTGAGCGGCACGCCGATTTCGTTGTTCAGGTTGCCCGCCGTAACGTGGACCGACGCGGCATCGCCGGTGTGCGCGGCAAGGATTTCCCGGAGCATCTCCTTGACCGTGGTCTTGCCGTTGCTGCCGGTCAGCGCCAGCATGGGCGCGGCAAAGCGCGCCCGCCAGTGCGAGGCGATGCGCCCCAGCGCCAATCGCGTGTCGGCAACCACCACCTGCGGAACTGCCAGGCCCGGGAGTTCGCGCGCGACCAGCGCCGCGGCCGCGCCGCGCCCGATCGCCGCCGGGAGGAAGTCGTGGGCATCGAATTTGTCGCCGCGCAGTGCCACGAACAGTTCGCCCGGCGCGACGCTGCGCGAGTCGCTCGACACGCCGGCCACGACCGTGCCGGAACCGACGCGCCGGCCGCCGCAGGCCTCGGCAACTTCGTCGAGCGACAGGCGAAACGGGGCATTCATCGTCCGCCCCCGGTCCACGCAGCCAGGGCGTCCCTGGCGACCTCGATGTCGCTGAACGGCTGGTGTTCCTCGCCGAGGATCTGGTAGTCCTCGTGGCCCTTTCCGGCGACGAGCACGATGTCGGCTGCGTGTGCGGCATTGAGCGCCTCGAAAATCGCCTCCTGGCGGCCGGGCACCGTGCGGTAATTCGCGCCGCGCATGCCCTGCTCGATGTCGGCGATGATGTCCAGCGGCGGCTCGCGGCGCGGATTGTCGGAGGTCAGCACGGTGCTGTCGGCGAGCCGCGCGCTGACCGCGCCCATGAGCGCGCGCTTGCCGCGGTCGCGGTTGCCGCCACAGCCGAACACCGAGATCAGCCGGCCGCCCTGAGGGACCAGCGCACGCAGCGTCGACAGGGCTTTTTCCAGCGCATCCGGCGTGTGGGCGTAATCCACCACCACCAGCGGCTTGCCGGGCACGCGCAGGGTCTGCATGCGTCCGGGAACCGGCCGCAACCGCGCAGCCAAGCCGGCTGCATCCTCGAGCGCCACGCCGCTGGCGACCAGTGCACCGATCACGGCCAGCAGGTTGTAGACATTGAAATCGCCCAGCGCGGGGCTTGCGACGCGAACCTCGCCGAAGCGGCCCGCGACGCGAAACGACAACCCGGACGCCGTGGCGGCGATGGCACTGGCCGCAAGATCGGTCGCACGGGCGCGGTCCGCCAGGCCATAGCGCAGCACGTTCAGCCCGGCGGTTCGGTCCAGGCTTGCGGCGAGCGTGTGGCCGAACTCGTCATCGACATTGATCACCGCGTGCTTGACGCCGCGCATGCTGAACAGGCGCGCCTTGGCCGCGCCATAGGCCTGCATGGTGCCGTGGTAATCAAGGTGGTCGCGGGTCAGATTGGTGAAGACCGCGACGTCGTATTTCAGGTCGGCCACGCGGCCCTGGTCGAGGCCGTGGCTGGACACCTCCATGACGCAGCTGGTTGCGCCCTGGCGCAGGTAGTCGCGCAGCAGGCGTTGCAGCGTGACCGCATCGGGCGTGGTGTTGTCGCTCGGGCTGAGCGTTCCACCCATGCCGTGGCCGATGGTTCCGATCACGGCGCCGGGGCGCCCGGCTTCGGCAAGTCCCTGCGCCAGCCACTGTGCGACCGAGGTCTTGCCATTGGTTCCGGTGACACCGACCATCCACAGCGCTTCGGCCGCGTGTCCGTAGACATGCCCGGCGATCTGGCTGGCGTGCGCCTTGAGCTGCGGCACACCCAGGTGCGGCACTTTCCACGCATCGCGCCAGGCAAACCCCTCGGGATCGAACAGCACCGCCGAGGCGCCGCGCGCAATCGCGTCGTCGATGAACTCGCGGCCGTCGCGCGACATCCCGGGGTAGGCGAGGAACGCAACGCCGTGGCGCGCGTCGCGGCTCGATGCGCTGACCTCATCGAGTTTGACCGGCATCGCCGCCAGCGCATTGGCCAGCTGCACGGCGCTGAACCCGGCGGGCAGCGAACCGTTCCCGGCCGGCGTAATCACCGCTTCGCCGGACTGTGCGGTGGCCATCATCCGCGATCCTTTCCGATGGCCTTTTGCGGGATTTCGCCGGCAACCGACGCCGGTCTGGCCTGCGCTTCGCGCAAGCCGGCATCCGGGGCGATGCCCTGCAGGCGCAGCGCCTGCGCCATCACCGCGGAAAACACCGGCGCGGAAACATCGCCGCCGTAATGCTTGCCGGCCGAGGGTTCATCGATCGTCACCGCCATGATGTAGCGCGGATGGGACACCGGTCCGTAGCCGACGAACGACGACAGGTACAAGTTGTCGGCGTACTCTCCGTTGACCAGCTTGTAAGCCGTTCCGGTCTTGCCCGCAACCCGATACCCGGGCACCTGCCCTTTGGTCGCGGTGCCGCCCGCCTGCGTGACGGTCTCGAGCATCGCTGCCATGGTGCGCGCGGTTTCCCGCGAAAAGACCTGCTTGCCGATGACCTCGCCCTCGCGCTTGAGGAAGCTGACCGGCAGCAGCACGCCATCGTTGGTGAACACGGTGTAGGCGCGCGCCAGCTGCAATGCCGACACCGAGACGCCGTAGCCATAGGACATGGTGGCCTGCTCGATCGGCCGCCAGGTTCGCGCGGCGCGCAGCCGGCCGCTCGCCTCGCCGGGGAATCCGGTGCGCGGCACGCTGCCGAAGCCCAGGTCGCTGTACAGCGCCCACAAGCGTTCCGCCGGCAGCTGCATGGCGATCTTGACGGTGCCGATGTTCGAGGACTTCTGGATGACCTCGGCCACGCTCAGCTGGCCATGGGGATGGGAATCGGTGATGCTGTGCCCGCCCATGGACAGGCTGCTGCCGGTCGCGATCACGGTCTGCGGCTTGACCAGCCCGGCCTCGAGGCCGGCGGAAACCGCGAACGGCTTGAAGGTCGAACCGGGCTCGAAGGTGTCCGTGACGCTGCGGTTGCGCGCCGACTTGGGGTTCCACTGCGCGCGGTTGTTCGGGTTGAAGTCCGGCTGGTTCACCAGCGCCAGCACCTCGCCGTTCCTGGCATCGAGCATCACCAGCGCGCCGCCCTTGGCGCGGTTGGCCTCGACAGCGGCCTTGAGTTCCCGATGCGCGATCGACTGCAATCGCTCGTCGATCGACAGGTTGAGCGGCCGGCCCTCGCGCGGCGCGCGCAGGTTTTCCAGGTCCTCGACGATGCGTCCCTTGCGGTCCTTGATCACGCGCCGCGCACCCGGCGCGCCGGCCAGCAATGCCTGCTGCGCCAGCTCGATGCCCTCCTGTCCCTGGTCCTCGACGCCGGTGAAGCCGATGACGTGGGCGGCGACCTCGCCGCTCGGGTAATAGCGCCGGTATTCGCGTTGCTGAAAGATGCCGGGCAGGCCCAGCCGGATCACGCGCGCGGCCTGGTCGGGCGGCATCAGCCGCTTGAGCCAGACAAAGGTCTTGGTGCGATCGGCGAATTTCTCGGCAAGCTGGTCGCGCGCCATGCCGAGCGCCTGTGCAAGGCGCGCGAATTGCTCCGGGTCCGCACTGAAATCGGCCGGGCTGGCCCAGATCGACTCGACCGGCGTGGAAATGGCCAGCGGCTTGCCGTTGCGGTCGAGCACCGCGCCGCGGGAGGCGGGAATCTCGACCACGCGCACGAAGCGCGCCTCGCCCTTGGCTTGCAGGAAGTCGTTGTTGACACCCTGCAGGATGAAGGCGCGCACCGCCAATACCGCAAACAGGGCCAGGCAGAGCAGCAGCACCAGGCGGGCGCGCGACCCGTCCAGCTTCAGGCGCAGGCTGTGCTCCAGAGTCTTGCCGGAGTTCCTCATCGCGCCCCCTGTGCGACGGCGCCTGGCGGCGGGATGACGACCATCACCGTGCGCTTCGGGTCCGGCACCTGCATGCCCAGCGCGCTGCGCGCCTTTTCGCCGATGCGCTTGCCGCTGGTCAGCGTCTGCGCCTCGATCTGCAACTCGCGCCATTCGGCATCGAGCTTGCGCGAAACGTCCTGCTGCGCGGTCAGCTCGATGAAGCCCTGCCGCGTGCGGTGCTGCGCCGTGACCAGCGACAGCGCGGCCAAAACCAGGACAAGCAGCAAAGCCAGCGACAGCCGCGTCATCGCCGCACCGCCACGCGCATGATCGCGCTGCGCGCGCGCGGGTTGGCGGCAACCTCGGCCGCGCCCGGACGCATCGGCTTGCCGGCGATCGCCAGGGTCGAGACATCGACCTCATGGGCACGGATCGGCAGTTTCTCGGGAAGATGGTCCGCCTTCGCCGCGTTCTGCAGGAAACGCTTGACGATCCGGTCCTCCAGGGAATGAAACGCAATGACCACCAGCTTGCCTCCGGGCCGCAGCGCATCGACCGCCTGCGGCAAGAATTCCGTTACTTCTTCAAGCTCCCGATTGATGAAAATCCGTAAAGCCTGAAACGTGCGTGTCGCGGGGTGCTGGCCCGGCTCGCGCGACCGGACGGCTTGACCCACGAGTTCGGCAAGCTGGCGCGTCCGCCGAAGACCTCCGGCGCCCCTTGCCGCAACAATCTGTCTTGCAATGCCCTTAGCAAACCGTTCTTCACCATAGTCGCGAATCACTCCCTCGATGTCTTTTTCGCCGGCCCGCTCCAGCCACTCGGCGACGGTTTCGCCGCGCGTGGTGTCCATGCGCATGTCGAGCGGTCCATCGAGGCGAAAGCTGAACCCGCGTCCGGCGCTGTCCAGCTGCGGCGACGACACGCCCAGGTCCGCCAGCACGCCATCGACCGTTGCCGGCGCAATGCCGGTCCCGCGCAACACTTGCGCAAGTTCGCCGAACCGGGCGTGGTGGATCGAGAAGCGCGCGTCGGTCTTTTCCAGCTCGCGACCGGCCTCGATGGCTGCCGGGTCGCGGTCGATGCCGATGACCCGTGCGCCGGGCGCCAGTTGCGCAAGCAGGCGGCGCGAGTGGCCGCCGCGGCCGAAAGTGGCATCGACATACAAACCGTCGGCGCGGCCGAGCAATGCGGAGGTGGCTTCGCTGGCGAGGACGGTGAGGTGGGCCGGCGAAGTGTCTGTTTCATTCATTCAGCCGGTCAGAGGGAGAAGTTCTCGGTGCCCGGCGGCAGCCCCGCGGTGCCCGAGGTCAGCGACTTCAGTTGTGCGTCCCAGGCGGCCGCGTTCCAGATTTCGAAATGCGTCCCCTGGCCGACGAACATGACCATCTTTTCGATGCCGGCAAACTTGCGCAGCTCAGGGGAGATCAGCACGCGGCCGTTGCCGTCGAGCGTGTGTTCCTCGGCGAAGCCGATCAGCAGGCGCTTCCAGAGGCTCGCCGTGCGATCGAGGCTGGGAAAGGTCATCACCTTGTCGCGGATCGGCGCCCAGGCGTCGAGCGGATAGAGCAGCAGGCAGCCTTCCGGGTGCGCCGTCAGGATCAACGTGCCTTTCGCAGACGTGGTCAGCCCATCGCGATGCCTGACCGGCACCGCCATGCGTCCCTTCACGTCCAGGCTCAATTCCGACGCACCCTGAAACACGATCGATGGCACTCCTCGTTGCGGCGTTTGCCACTGTCGTCACGCACGGGGCGGGAGTCCCCGTTGCGCTGCCATTCGTGCTTCGTTTTCCGTGAACTGGCCGAGCCTGCCGGCGGGAATTCAAAAAAACAATGCACGAACGGCGGCAACCGTCCGCTTGTTGTTGATCGGTGAACCGCGAGGCTCGGGACCTTGGGGTGAAAAACACCCAAAAACCAAGGGAATTCCCTAAAAACCCACTTTTCACCACTTGTGGACACTATAGGCAAACAAAAACCCGCGGTCAAGCGGGTTTCGCGTATTTTTTCTTTATTTGTCAGAGACTTACAGTTCGATCTTCATTCAAAATCCCTGTGGAAAACCT
>DASUDU010000227.1:0-4272 GCA_036275435.1 Usitatibacteraceae bacterium
GACTACCTGTCGACGCACCCCGACACGGATGAGCGGATCGCGGCTGCGCGCGCGGCTGCCGGGATGGCAGGCAACCCGCCCCGCTGAAAGCCGCCGTGCAGCGGCCCGTATAATCGTCCGCTGCGGCGCAGTCCACGCCAAAACCAAAACAGACGGGGAGCAGACGGCTTGGCCGATTCGATCCTGAAAAATCGCAACGGCACGCGCTACCTGATGTTTGACGAGTCGGCGACCCTTGCCGACGTGTTCGCGTTGCGCTGCCGCACCTCGCCCAATGCCGAGGCCTACCGCGAATTCGATGCTGCGACCCGGCAATGGATTGGTGTTTCCTGGCGCGAGATGTCCGAACGCGTGGCGCGGTTCCGAGCTGCCCTGCAGCGCGAGGGCCTGCAAACCGGCGATCGCATTGCCGTGATGCTCAAGAACAGCATCGACTGGATCGTCGCCGACCAGGGTGCCTTTGCCCACGGCTTGGTCACCGTGCCGGTGTTCGTCGACGACCGCGCCGACAATGTTGCCTTCCTGCTCGGCGATGCCGGCGTCAAGCTGCTGGTCATCGGCGGCGATGAACACTGGAAGCGCCTTGCGCCGCTCAAGGGCCAGCTGGACACGATCACGCGCATCGTCACGGTCAAGCCGGTCGCCGACACAAGCGAACCGCGGCTGTTGACCCTGGCCGAATGGCTCGACGGCGAGGCGCCGCTGTTCGAGCGCCCGGCGACGACGGGCGGTGACCTGGCGACCATCGTCTACACCAGCGGCACCACCGGAAAGCCAAAAGGCGTGATGCTGTCGCATCGCAACATGCTGGCCAACGTGCAGTCGGGCCTTGCGGTGTACGAGGTCTACCCGGAGGACGTGTTCCTCTCGTTCCTGCCGCTGTCGCACATGTTCGAGCGCACCTGCGACTATTACCTCAACGTCGTTTCCGGCGCGACGATCGTGTTCTCGCGTTCGATTCCGCAACTGGCCGAGGACTTCCGCACCGTGAGGCCGACGGTGATTTTCTCGGTGCCGCGCATCTTCGACCGGTTTCTCGCCGCCATCAACGACCAGCTCAGGAAGGCGCCTGCCTGGAAACGCAAGTTGTTCGATTTGGCCGTTTCGGTCGGCCATGCGCGCTTCGAAAAGGCCAACGGTCGCGGCGCCTGGAGTCCCGGCTTCCTGCTCTGGCCGGTCCTGAAGCCGCTGATCGCCGACAAGTTGCTCGAGCGCCTGGGTGGCCGGCTCAGGCTGGCTATCGCCGGCGGCGCGGCGCTCAATCCATCGGTCTCGCGGGTTTTCCTCGGGCTGGGGTTGCCGCTGTGCCAGGGCTACGGGTTGACGGAAGCCTCGCCCCTGTTGTGCGTGAATCTCATCGACCGCAACGATCCGCACTCGGTCGGCCCCGCGGTGCCGGGCGTGGAACTGAAGCTGGGCGAGAACAGCGGGCTGCTCGCGCGCGGGCCGAACGTGATGCTGGGCTACTGGAACAACCCGGAGGCGACGCGTGCGGTGCTGTCCGACGATGGCTGGCTTGCCACCGGCGACCAGGTGCGCATCGACGCGCAAGGCTTCGTGCACATCACCGGGCGCTTGAAGGAGATCATCGTGCTCGGCAACGGCGAAAAGGTGCCGCCGGTGGACATGGAAATGGCGATCGCGCTCGACCCCTTGTTCGAGCAGGCCCTGATCGTCGGCGAGGGCCAGGCGTTTCTCGGCGCGGTGGTGGTGCTCAACGACGAGGAATGGGCGAAGGTCGCGGCCGAGGCGAAGCTCCAGGTGGACTGGTCGCAGCCGGGCAAGGAGCGCGAGCGCGCCGAGAAACTGCTGGCGCAACGCATCGGCCGGCTCACCAAGGACTTCCCGGGCTACGCGACCATCCGCAAGGTCGTGGTGGCGCGCGAGAAATGGACCGTCGACAACGGCTTGATGACACCGACGCTGAAACTGAAACGCAACGTCATCGTCAACCGCTACAGCGAAGCGATCGAAAAACTCTACCAGGCCTATACGCCATGAATGCCAGTCCGAACGCGGCCGACGCGCCGTATTGCGAAGTGGTCACCCTGCCGACAGACCGGCAACCGGTTTTGCGCATCATTCCCATGCCGGCCGACACCAACGCCCACGGCACCATTTTCGGCGGCTGGGTGATGGCGCAAGTCGACCTCGCGGGCAGCGTGCCGGCGGTGCAGCGCGCGCGCGGCAAGGTGGTGACCGTGTCGGTCAATTCCTTCCAGTTCAAGCAGGCCGTGCTCGTCGGCGACCTGGTCAGTTTCTACGCCGAGGTGGTCAAGGTCGGGCGCACCTCGATTACCGTCGACGTGGTGGTCTATGCGCAGCGCCAGCGTTATGGCACCGAAGTCGTGAAAGTAACCGAAGCGCAATTGACCTACGTCGCCATTGACGACCAGCGTAAGCCTAGAATGGTGCCCGAGGAGTGAGCGTCAACGGCATGGAACCGCGCATGAGCGCAGATGAACGCCGATGGTAATGAAAAACCCCAGCACTGGCGCGCCGTTCCGGACGATATTGCCCCAAACGCCGCGCCAGTCAACGAGTTTATCCGGCCGGTCGTCGCGGGCATCCGTGTTCATCCGCCTTCATCCGCGGTTCCAAGATTTTTTGTTTTGAGCATCCAGGAGCAATCACCGTGAGCAATTTCCAGATTCGCAAGGTCGGCATCCTCGGAGCCGGCGTGATGGGCGCGCAGATCGCCGCGCATTTGACCAACGCGGGCGTCAAGTCGATCCTGTTCGACCTGCCGGCCAAGGAAGGGCCGAAGAACGGCATCGTCACCAAGGCGATCGACGGCATGCTGAAGTTGAAGCCCGACCCGTTCGCGAGCAAATCCAAGGCCGCGCTGATCACGCCGGCCAACTACGACGAGCATCTTGAGTGGATCCGCGAGTGCGACCTCATCATTGAGGCGATTTCCGAGCGCATGGACTGGAAGAAGTCGCTGTACGAAAAGGTCGCGCCGTTCATCCGGCCCGATGCGATCTTTGCCTCCAACACCTCGGGACTTTCGATCACGGAATTGTCGAAGGTGTTTCCCGAATCGCTGCGCCACCGCTTCTGCGGCGTGCATTTCTTCAACCCGCCGCGCTACATGAAATTGGTGGAGCTGATTCCTACCGCCGCGACCGAGCCGGGCGTGATGGACCTGCTCGAATCGTTCCTCGTCACCACGGTCGGCAAGGGCGTGATCCGAGCCAACGACACGCCCAATTTCGTGGCCAACCGCATCGGCGTGTTTTCCATTGCCGCGACCATGCACCACACCCAGGCTTTTGGGCTCGCGTTCGATGAAGTCGATGCGCTGACCGGCCCGGCGATCGGCCGAGCCAAGAGCGCGACCTTTCGCACCGCCGATGTGGTCGGCCTCGATACGCTCGCCCACACGTTCAAGACGATGGACGACAACCTGCCTTCTGACCCATGGCACAAGTACTACGCGGTGCCGCCGTATCTCAAGGCGATGATCGACAAGGGCGTGCTGGGGCAGAAGAGCGGCGCTGGTTTTTTCATGAAGAAAGGCAAGGAGATCCTGCGCCTTGATCTGGGCAAGCAGGACTACGTCGCCGGCACCGGCAAGGCCGCCGACGAAGTCGCCGCCATCCTCAAGATCAGGAACCCGGCGGAACAGTTCGCGGCGCTGCGCGCATCGGCACATCCGCAAGCGCAGTTCCTCTGGTCGATCTTCCGCGACGTGTTTCATTACATCGCGGTACATCTGGGCGACGTGGCCAATTCGGCGCGCGACATCGATTTTGCAATTCGCTGGGGATTCGGCTGGAAGATGGGCCCGTTCGAAACCTGGCAGGCCGCCGGCTGGGAGCAGGTCGCCAAGTGGATCAGCGAGGACATTGCCGCGGGCAAGACCATGGCGAGCGCGCCGCTGCCCGCGTGGGTCACGGACGGGAGAAAAGGCGTGCATGGGCCGGATGGCTCGTTCTCCGCCAAGACCGGCAAGTCCGTGCCGCGTTCGACCTTGCCCGTGTATTCGCGCCAGTTGTTCCCGGAATTGCTCCTCGGTGAAAAAGGCGAGAAGGGCAATACCGTCTTCGAAACCGACGCCGTGCGCGCCTGGACCGCCAAGGGTCACGACGATGTGCTGATCACCTCGTTCAAGACCAAGATGCACGCGATCAGCGGCGAGGTGCTCGACGGCCTGCAGCGCGCCATCGCCGAGGCCGAGGCCAATTACAAGGCGCTGGTGATCTGGCAACCCGACGGGCCCTATGCGGTCGGGGCGGACCTGAAGAACGCGCTGGCCGGCTTGCAGGC
>DASUDU010000228.1:0-2142 GCA_036275435.1 Usitatibacteraceae bacterium
TGAACCGCGCCGCGGCTCAGGCCGGGTTCACAAATACAAGACGGCCGGGAATACGGCGATGGCGAGGACGATGAGGATCCACTCGGCGTTCCAGCGCTTCAGGTGACCGGTGTAATACAGAATGATGCACAGGATGGAAAACACGTAAAACAAGGCAAGCAGCATCGATTCCCCCCAAGAAATGGCGCACCGGCCCGCTGCGGACGGCTTTTGCTCAGGCGCTACGTTACCACATCACGAACGGCCCGGCAGCATCCGGGCGCCGGGTCAAACGGCGTCTTCCCCGGTTTCGCCGGTACGGATGCGGATCACCTGGTCGACATTGAAAACAAATATCTTCCCGTCGCCGATCTTGCCGGTATGCGCCGCCTTGCTGATCGCGTCGATGGCCTTGTCCACGAGGTGATCCGCAAGGACCACCTCGACCTTGACCTTGGGCAGGAAATCGACCGTGTACTCGGCGCCGCGATAGAGCTCGGTATGCCCCTTTTGCCGGCCGAACCCCTTCACCTCGGTCACGGTCAGTCCCGAACTGCCCAGTTCGGACAACGCCTCGCGAACCTCGTCGAGTTTGAACGGCTTGATGATGGCTTCGATTTTCTTCATGGACGGACCGCCTTGTCGGGTTTAGCGCGCAACATAGCGCGATGTTATGGGATAACGCCAGTCCTTGCCAAATCCGCGCCGGGTGATCTTGGCGCCGACCGGCGACTGGCGCCGCTTGTATTCGTTGATTTTCAACAGCCGCGTCACCCGCGCCACGTCGGCTTCGGCAAAACCGGCCGCGACGATTTCCGTCGGCGAGCGGTCCTGCTCCATGAACAGTTCGACGATCTGGTCGAGCACCGCGTAATCGGGCAGCGAATCCTGGTCGGTCTGGCCGGGGCGCAATTCGGCGCTCGGCGCTCGCGTGATGACGCGCTCGGGAATCACCCGCGACAAGGCGTTGCGATAGTGGCACAGGCGGTAAACCAGCGTCTTGGCCACATCCTTGAGGATCGCGTAGCCGCCAGCCATGTCGCCATAGAGCGTCGAGTAGCCGACCGCCATTTCGCTCTTGTTGCCGGTGGTGACCACCATCGAGCCAAACTTGTTCGACAGCGCCATGAGCAGCGTGCCGCGTACGCGCGCCTGGATGTTTTCCTCAGTGGTGTCCTCGCCGCGGCCGGCAAACTCCCCGGCCAGCGCCGCCTTGAACGATGCAAACATCGGCGTGATGGCGATCTCCGTGTACCGCACGCCATGGATCGCCGCCATTTCGCGCGAATCGTCCAGCGAGATCTGCGCGGTGAATTCGGAAGGCATCATCACCGCCTGCACGCGCTTAGCCCCCAGCGCATCGACCGCGATGGCCAGCGTCAGGGCCGAGTCGACGCCGCCGG
This sequence comes from Usitatibacteraceae bacterium, assembly GCA_036275435.1. Taxonomy (GTDB): domain Bacteria; phylum Pseudomonadota; class Gammaproteobacteria; order Burkholderiales; family Usitatibacteraceae; genus UKL13-2. The sequence continues at coordinate 1,383 of DASUDU010000228.1, forward strand.
ACAGGCCCAGCAGCACGCCCGGGAAGCCGTTCTTGTCGACGTAATCGCGCAGCGCCACCACCAGCGCCTTGTAGACGCTGGCCTCGGTGGCGAGCGTGGCGTGGATTTCGCCGCTGATGCGTCCGTTGGCGAATTCGACCTTGCCGAGACACTCGGTGAATTCGCGTTCCTGGTAGCCGACCTCGCCGTCGCCGTTGATGCCGAACGATGCGCCGTCGAACACCAACTCGTCCTGCCCGCCGGTCCAGTGCGCGTAGAGGATCGGCAGCCCCGATTCGAGCACGCGCGCGCGCACCACGTCGTAGCGCGTCTCGAGCTTCCTGAAATCGTAGGGCGAGGCGTTGGGCACGACGATCAGTTGCGCGCCGGCCGCTTTCGTCGCTGTAACCGGCTCGGCGTACCAGACATCCTCGCAAATGAGCACGCCGATGCGCGTGCCGCCGACGTCGAACACGAACGGCGCGTCGCCCGTGGCGAAATAGCGCTGCTCGTCGAACACCTGGTAGTTGGGCAGGCGCTGCTTCAGGTACGAGCCCTCGATGGCGCGATCGCGAACCAGCGAGGCCGCGTTGTACAGCTTGCCATCGCGCAGCAGCGGATGGCCGACGATCAGCGCGATGCCCTCGATGCGCGCGGCCAGCGCGGCCAGCGCCTCGGCCGCGGCGTGGCGAAAATCCGAGCGAAACAGCAGGTCCTCGGGCGGATAGCCGGTCAACGCCAGTTCCGGGGTGACCAGCAAGCCTGCGCCCTCGGCGCGCGC
>DASUDU010000229.1:0-2072 GCA_036275435.1 Usitatibacteraceae bacterium
GCTGTTCAACCAGCGTTCGACCACCGAGCCGGTCAAGGGGCTGAAGCCGTACACGGCGCTGCAACTGGCCGGCCGCGACATTTACATTCGCGAGGGCTGTTACGGCTGCCACTCGCAGATGATCCGCCCGTTTCGCGCCGAGACCGAGCGCTACGGCCATTACTCGGTGGCCGGCGAGTCGGTCTACGACCACCCGTTCCAATGGGGCAGCAAGCGCACCGGCCCGGACCTGGCGCGCGTCGGCGGCCGCTACTCCGACGAATGGCATCGCCTGCACCTCAGGCAGCCGCGCGACCTGGTGCCGGAATCGAACATGCCGGCTTATCCCTGGCTGGAAAAGGCCAAGGTTGACGGCGCGAGCATCGCCGCGCACATGCGCGCCCTGAAGAAGGTCGGCGTGCCCTATACCGATGCCGACTTCGCCGGCGCCCCGAAGGAAGTCGAGGGCAAGAATGAGGAAGACGCGCTGGTGGCCTATCTGCAGGTGCTCGGTACCGCACTGTCCAAGGCGAGGTGAGCCATGCTCGAAGACCTTCGCGTGACCGTCACCGTCGTTTCCTTCCTCACCTTCCTCGGCATCGTGCTGTGGGCTGTCAGCGCACGGCGGCAACGCCGTTTCGACAGGGCCGCGCGCCAGCCGATCGAGGACTGCGACCTTCCCCCCATTGATTCCGCGCCCAACCCGGGAGCCCGACCATGAGCGACTTCACCTCCGATTTCTGGCACTGGTACATCGCCGTTGGCACGATCGTCAGCATCATCGGCTGCGCCGTGCTGCTGAAAATGCAGACCACCAAGGGCCTGCCGAAAGGCCAGAAGGCAAACCTGCACGGCAACGTCTGGGACGGCGACCTGGCCGAATACAACAATCCGCTTCCGCAATGGTGGAAGTGGCTGTTCTACATCACTATCGTGTTTTCGCTGCTCTACCTGTTCCTCTACCCGGGCTTGGGCACGTTCGGCGGCAAGTCCGGCTGGACCTCGAAGGCCCAGTACGAGGCCGAGGTCAAGGCTGCCAACGAAACTTACGGGCCGATGGTCGCCAAGTACTCGGGCGTGGACATTCCGACGCTGGCCAAGGACAAGCAGGCCACGGCGATGGGCCAGCGGCTGTTCCTCAACGAGTGCGCGCCCTGCCACGGATCGGATGCCGGCGGCGCCAAGGGTTTTCCCAACCTGAAAGACAAGGACTGGCTGTGGGGCGGCACGCCCGAAGCCATCGAAAAGACCCTGCTGGACGGGCGCAATGGCGTGATGCCGCCGATGGGCGCGGCGGTTGGCGAGGCCGGCGTCGCCGAGGTTGCCCACTACGTGCGCTCGCTGTCGAAACTGCAGCACGACGCCGGCCTGGCGGCCAAGGGGAAGGAGAAGTTCGCCGTCTGCGCGGCCTGCCACGGCGCCGATGCCAAGGGCAATCCGCTCATGGGCGCTCCCAACCTGACGGACGAAACCTGGCTCTACGGCAGCAGCATTGAAACGATCGCCGAGACCATCCGCAACGGCCGCAACAACCTGATGCCGGCGCAGCGCGAGCGGCTGGGTGAGGCCAAGGTGCACCTGCTGGCAGCGTATGTGTATTCGCTGGGCGGCGGACAGGCGCCGGCCCCTGCGGAACCCGCCGCAACGCCGGCAGCTACTGCCAAGTAACCCTCGGCGCGCGCCCGCCCGGCGGGCGGGCGCGCCGGACCCGCGAAGGAACCGATGGAACCGCGCCCGACCATTCCCCTCGTCCCGGTCCCCGCGGAAGGCGACGAGTTGTATGCCGTCCACAAGAAGATCCACCCGCGATCGGTCAGCGGCTGGTTCGCGACCTGGCGCTGGGCACTGGTGTTTATCACGCAGTTCATCTTCTACGGATTTGCCTGGTTCACCTGGAACGACCGGCAGGCGGTGCTCTTTGATTTGGCCGCGCGCAAGTTCTACATCTTCGGCATCGTGTTCTGGCCGCAGGACTTCATCTATCTGACCGTCCTGCTGCTGCTCTCGGCATTTTCGTTGTTCCTGTTCACCGCGATTGCCGGGCGCCTGTGGTGCGGCTACGCGTGCCCGCAAACGGTCTACACCGAGATCTT
>DASUDU010000230.1:0-4980 GCA_036275435.1 Usitatibacteraceae bacterium
ATGCGCGCCAGCGCCGACACCAGTTCCTTGTTGCCGACCATGAAGCCGATGCGCCAGCCGGCCATGTTGTACGACTTGGACATGGTGAAAAACTCCACCGCCACGTCGCGCGCGCCGGGAACCTGCATGATCGATGGCGCCTTCCAGCCGTCGTAGGTGATGTCGGCGTAGGCCAGGTCGTGGACAACGAGAATGTCGTGCTGGCGGGCCAGTGCGACCACGCGTTCGAAGAAATCGAGTTCCACGCACATCGCGGTCGGGTTGGACGGGAAGCCCATGACCATCATCTTCGGCTTCGGGATCGACTCGCGGATCGCGCGTTCGAGTTCCTCGAAGAAATCGACGTCCTTGGTCATGCGCACCGAGCGGATGTCCGCTCCGGCACTGATGGCGCCATAGATGTGGATCGGGTACGAAGGATTCGGCACCAGCACCGTGTCGCCGCGATCGAGCGTGGCCAGCATCAGATGCGCCAGCCCCTCCTTGGACCCGATGGTAACGATGGCCTCGCTGTCCGGGTCGAACGCCACGTCGTAGCGGCGCTGGTACCAGTCGCAGATTGCCTTGCGCAGGCGCGGGATGCCCTTGGACACTGAATACCCATGGGTATTGGGCCGCTTGCTGGCCTCGACCAGCTTGTCGACGATGTGCTGCGGCGTCGCGCCGTCCGGGTTGCCCATCGACATGTCGATGATGTCCTCCCCGCGGCGGCGGGCGGCCATTTTCAGTTCGGCCGTGATGTTGAACACATACGGCGGTAGGCGCTTGATGCGGGAGAATTCGTGGGACATTGCGGGGCAGGCGTGAACGGTGAACAGTGAACGGTGAACCCGGGTATGCCGGAACGCGTTCACTGTTCACCGTTCACGGGTTGCCGCAGTATCATTGTGCGGCGCAATAAGGATTGTAGCGTCTTTGCCCACGTTTTTTCCGCCCACCGACCATGCCGCTGACCCACGAAGCCCCCAGTTTCAGCAACGCCGTGACCGCCCTCGGCCCCGGGTTCGTCGTCATCGGCCAGCAGCGCCACAGCACGCCCCTGGTGGTCATGGCCGAGCGCTTGCTCTCGCCCTGGCTGGTGGGCGACCCTGCCCTGCCGACCGCCGAGGATTTCGCGCCGGTGCTGGAAATGGCGCCGGAACTGGTGCTGTTCGGCTGCGGCGCGGTTTTCCGCTTCCCCGATCAGCGCATCCCGATGGCGTTCTACCAGCGTCGCATCGGCTTCGAAGTGATGGATACGGCCGCCGCGTGTCGCACCTTCAACCTGCTGGCCGCGGAGGGCCGCCACGTTGCCGCGGCGCTGCTGGTCTGAACGTTCCCACGCCGGACGCGGTTCGGGTAAACTGGTTTCGGTCCGTCTAGTCTGATTTGCACCCGCCATTCCCATTGCACTGTCATTTTCAAATAACCGGGAAACGACCGGCGCGACCCCGCGCCGGCGCACCGCCCGAACCCACGAGGAGTCTTGCCCATGTTGAAACGCACCATGCTCGCCCGCCTGACTGCAGGCCTGATCGCGTCCGCGTTCCTGGCCGCGCCTGCCCTGGCACAGGAACTGACCGGCACGCTGAAGAAAGTCAAGGACAGCGGCACCATTACCATCGGCCACCGCGAATCCTCCATTCCCTTCTCGTACCTCGATGAAAAGCAGCAGCCGATCGGCTATTCGATGGACTTGTGTGCCGCGATCGTCGAGGAAGTCAAGAAGGAACTGATGCTGCCGACGCTCACCGTGAAGATGAACCCGGTCACCTCGCAGACGCGCATCCCGCTGATGGCCAACGGCACGGTCGACCTGGAATGCGGGTCGACGACCAACAACCTGACGCGACAGAAGCAGGTGTCGTTCGCCCCGGTCACGTTCGTCACCGGCACCAAGCTGTTGGTGAAGAAATCGGCCAAGATCAAGTCGTACAAGGACCTGAAGAACAAGACGGTTGTGGTCACCCAGGGCACCACCAACGAGCGCGTCATCAAGGCGCTGTCGGACAAGGACAACCTCAACATCAAGTTCTTGAACGCCAAGGACCACGCCGAGTCGTTCCTGACGGTCGAATCGGGCCGTGCCGCTGCCTTCTCGATGGACGACGTCCTGCTCTACGGCCTGGTCGCCAAGGCGAAGAAGCCCAAGGACTTCGAGGTCGTCGGCGATTACCTGTCGTATGACCCGTACGGCATCATGTATCGCAAGAACGACGAGGACTTTGGCGTGGTCATCCGCCGCGCGCTGGCCAACCTGATGCGTTCGGGCGAAATCAACAAGATCTACGACAAGTGGTTCGTCGGCAAGCTGCCCTCGGGCGAGACCATCGGCATGCCGATGAGCCCGCTGCTCAAGACCGGCTTCCAGTTGCAGGCCCTGCCGGAGTAAGCAAGCCGGCGACGACGGGGAAGCGAGGCGCTTCCCCGTTTTGCTTTTTGCAGGCCGCGTTCCCGGCAAAGTCCACGCCGGACGCGGTTTTCCGGGCAAAACGGCCCGGAACGGCACGCCAGTCAACGGTTTCGTGATGCGGGGGCCAGGGGCCGCGAAGGGAGCTGCACATGGATTGGAAAGTCTTTCTCGAGCAAGCGCCGTCCGGGGGGATGACCTACCTCGGCTGGCTGGGCTCCGGCGTGATGTGGACGCTGGTTGTCTCAATCTGTGCGTGGATCATCGCGTTCTCGCTTGGCTCCGTGCTGGGCGTGATGCGCACCACCCCTACCCGCTGGCTGCGTCTGCCGGCAACGATCTACGTCGAAATTTTCCGCAACATTCCGCTGCTGGTTCAGATGTTCCTCTGGTACTTCGTCATGCCGGAAGTGGTGCCGACCGCGCTCGGCGACTGGCTGAAACAGACCTACCCGAACCTCATTTCCCTGCCGTTCGCCCAGTTCAGTCTCTGGGAATTCACCGCGGCCGTACTCTGCCTCGGGCTCTACACCGCCTCGCGGGTCGCCGAACAGGTGCGCGCGGGCATCCAGTCGTTGCCGCGCGGCCAGACCAACGCCGGACTGGCGATGGGCTTCACGCTCACCCAGGTCTACAAGCATGTGCTGCTGCCGATGGCCTTCCGCCTCATCGTCCCGCCGATGACCTCCGAGTTCCTGACGATCTTCAAAAACTCGTCGACGGCGCTGACCATCGGCGTGCTGGAACTGACCGCGCAGAGCCGGCAGATTTCCGAATACACCTTCAAGACCTTTGAAGCCTTCACCGCGGCGACGCTGATCTATATCGTCATCACCATGACGGTGATCGTGCTGATGCGCTGGCTGGAAAAGAGCGTTGCCGTACCGGGCTATGTCTCACAGGGAGGCCACTGATGGGTGAGTTCGATTTTGCCGTCATCGTCAGGAACCTGCCGCTTTTGTGGGATGGCCTGCTGCTGTCGATCAAGCTGTTTGCCATCGCGCTGGTCGGCGGCATTTTCTTCGGCACCCTGCTCGCCATGGGGCGCCTGTCGAGTTACAAGATCCTCTCGTGGCCCGCCGCCGGCTTCGTCAACCTGATCCGCTCGATCCCGTTCATCATGGCGATCTTCTGGTTCTACTTCCTGACGCCGATGCTGGTACAAAAATTTACCGGACAGCAGGGCGAGGCGGTCGGGCCGTTCACTTCGGCGGTGGTGGCCTTCATCATGGTCGAAGCCGCGTACTACTCCGAGATCATCCGTGCCGGCATCCAGTCGGTGCCGCGCGGCCAGCCCTGGGCGGCCTACGCGCTGGGGATGAACTATTGGCAGGCGATGGGCAAGGTGGTGTTGCCGCAGGCGTTTCGCAACATGATTCCGATCATGCTCACGCAGGCGATCATCCTGTTCCAGGATACCTCGCTGGTGTATGTGGTCGGCCTGAAGGACTTCCTCGGTGCGGCCAGCAAGGGCGGACAGATTTCCGGGCGCATCGTCGAGCTCTACGTGTTCGTCGCGCTCTGTTTCCTCGTCATCTGCTTCTCCGCTTCCAAACTGACCAACTGGCTCAAGACCCGCATGGACCCGGCGGCACGGTAAGGAACACGGGATTGAACCGCAGATGAATACAGACTTCTTCGATCCGATCAGCGTTCACTTGCGGCAAATGCAACGGACCTGAGATTTTGAATGGAAAGATCGACATGGCGATGATTGAAATCCGCAACGTCAGCAAGTGGTACGGCGAAAAGCAGGTGCTGATCGACTGCACCACCAGCGTCAACAAGGGCGAGGTGGTGGTGATCTGCGGGCCGTCCGGCTCCGGCAAGTCCACGCTGATCAAGACCGTCAACGGGCTGGAGCCGATCCAGAAGGGCGAGATCTTTCTCGACGGCATCGCCGTGCACGACGCCAAGGCGGACCTGACCAGGCTGCGCTCGCGAGTCGGCATGGTGTTCCAGAACTTCGAGCTGTTCCCGCACATGAGCGTGACCAAGAACCTCACCATTGCCCAGACCCAGGTGCTGGGCCGCAGCGACGAGGAAGCGCGCGACAAGGGCCTGAAACTGCTGGACCGCGTCGGCCTGATCGAACACAAGGACAAATACCCGGCGCAGTTGTCCGGCGGACAGCAGCAGCGTGTGGCGATCGCCCGTGCGCTGGCGATGGACCCGATCTGCATGCTGTTCGACGAACCGACCTCGGCGCTGGACCCGGAGATGATCAACGAGGTGCTCGACGTCATGGTGGAGCTGGCCAAGGAAGGCATGACCATGATGGTGGTGACGCACGAAATGGGTTTTGCCAAGAAGGTTGCCGACCGCGTGATTTTCATGGAAAAGGGCGGCAAGATCCTCGAGGATTGCACCAAGGACGAGTTCTTCGGCACGCCGCGCAACCCGCGCACCCAGGATTTCCTGTCGAAGATCCTGCATGGCTAGCAGCTCCCGGCCGCCGGAGTCTTGCGGCCGAATCGATCGGCGATTCGCATGCTGAACAAGCCGGCCCTTGTTGGACTGTTGCTGGTCGGTGCGGCCGTTGCCGGCGTCTGGAGCCTGCTCAGGCCGCCCAACGAATCGGCCGTGCTGGC
>DASUDU010000231.1:0-3213 GCA_036275435.1 Usitatibacteraceae bacterium
GATCCGCTACAAGCGCAAGGACGGCGTGGAACTGTCGGCCACGCTGTACCTGCCACCCGGGTACAAGAAAGGCGACGACCCGCTGCCGTTGCTGATGTGGGCCTATCCGCGCGATTTCCGTTCGGCCGAGGCGGCCGCACAAGTCAGTGGTTCGCCGTTTCGGTATGTGCGGCCGGCCTTCAGCGGACCGCTGCCGTTTCTGACCCAAGGCTATGCCGTCCTCGACAATCCGACCATGCCGATTATCGGCGAGGGCAACGGCGGCAAGGAGCCCAACGATACCTACCTGCCGCAGTTGATCGCCAGCGCCGAGGCCGCAGTCGACGAAATGATCCGTCGCGGCATCACCGAGCGCGGCCGCATCGCCGTCGGTGGCCATTCCTACGGGGCCTTCATGGTCGCCAACCTGCTGGCGCATACCCGGCTGTTTGCCGCCGGCATCGCCGAATCGGGCGCCTACAACCGCACGCTCACCCCGTTCGGATTCCAGGCCGAGGACCGGACGTTCTGGAAGGCGCGCGAGGTGTACAACCAGATGTCGCCGTTCAACTACGCCGACCAGATCAAGGCGCCGCTGCTGCTGATCCACGGCGAAGCCGATTCCAATCCCGGCACTTTTCCGCTGCAAAGCGAACGCTTCTACCAGGCGCTCCGCGGACTTGGCGGCACCGCCCGGCTGGTGATGCTGCCGCACGAAGACCACGTATATCGGGCCCGCGAGTCGGTACTGCATCGCCTTTGGGAAACCAACCGCTGGCTGGATCGATACGTCAAAAACGGCAAGGGATGAGACTGGACACACGACAAGCCCTGCGGCTTGTTGTGTGCCTGTCGAATCCGAGCCGCATGCAGGCGGCGAGGTGGGAGGGACTGGACACACGACAAGCCCTGCGGCTTGATGCCGACACGCTCCATCTTCGTGCATCGTGGTCCGACCGAAAAACTCCATATTCGGCGCGGCTTTCAGGGCAATTGTGTCCGCAAAGCCAAGCCAGTCAACGAGTTTTGCCCTGTTGTGCGGCGCAATGCTTGACGCGTCTTGCAGGGCACGCGATAATTCGCGCCCCCTGAGAGCGGTTCTTTCGCAAATCGGGAAATGGCCAATTAGCTCAGCCGGTTAGAGCGACGGAATCATAATCCGCAGGTCCCCTGTTCGAATCAGGGATTGGCCACCAGAAAACCCGGAAAGGCCGCCTAGCGCGGCCTTTTCGATCTATGCAGTCTGCATCCACCCTGCCCGGGTTATCCCCCGTCTCCAGGAGGCCGCCATGTCTGACGACAATCCCGCAACGACGCCGAAAAAAGTCTTCATCAAGACGTTCGGTTGCCAGATGAACGAGTACGACTCGGACAAGATGGCCGACGTGTTGCATGCGTTCGAAGGCTACGAAAAGACCGCGCGCGCGGAGGATGCCGACCTGATCCTTTACAACTCCTGCTCGGTGCGTGAAAAGGCCTCGGAAAAGCTGTTCAGTGATCTGGGGCGCATGCGCGAGCTCAAGCAGGCGCGCCCCGGCCTGCTGATCGGCGTTGGCGGCTGCGTGGCCTCCCAGGAGGGTGAGGCGATCGTGCAGCGCGCGCCGCACGTCGACGTCGTGTTCGGCCCGCAGACGCTGCACCGGCTTCCGGAACTGATCCGCGGCAAGCGCCGCAGCGGCATCCCGCAGGTCGACATCTCGTTCCCGGAAATCGAAAAGTTCGACGCGTTGCCGCCGCCACGCATTGAAGGGGCGACAGCCTTTGTGTCGATCATGGAAGGCTGTTCGAAGTATTGCTCGTTCTGCGTGGTGCCGTTCACCCGCGGCGAGGAAATCTCGCGGCCGTTGAGCGATGTCCTCAATGAGATTCGGGCGCTGGCCGCCCGGGGGGTGCGCGAAGTCACCTTGCTGGGGCAAAACGTCAATGCCTATGCCGGTGAGCTCGACGACGGCGAGCCGGCCGATTTCGCGCTGCTACTCTCGGCCGTGCACGCGATCGAGGGCATCGAACGCATTCGCTACACGACCTCGCATCCGCTGGAGTTTACCCAGCGCCTGATCGACGCGTATGCGAAACTGCCGAAACTGGTCTCGCAACTGCACCTGCCGGTGCAGTCCGGCTCGGACCGGATTCTCGCAGCGATGAAGCGCAATTACACGGTCATGGAGTACAAATCGATCATTCGCCGGCTGCGCGCGGTGCGGCCGCGGATTTCGCTCACCAGCGACTTCATTGTCGGATTCCCCGGGGAGACCGAAGACGATTTCCAGCGCACGCTCAAGCTGGTCGAGGAAGTGGGTTTCGACGGCAGCTTTTCGTTTGTGTATTCGCGCCGTCCCGGGACGCCGGCGGCCAGTCTGCATGACGATACGCCGCAAACCGTGAAGTTGGAACGGCTGCAGCGATTGCAGAAACTGCTGGACGGGCAGCTGCACGCCCATTCGCGCGCCATGATCGGCACGACGCAACGCGTGCTCGTCGAGGGCGGCTCGCGAAAGGACGCCGCGGAGTTGTCCGGCCGAACCGACAACAACCGCGTCGTCAATTTCCCCGCCGCCGGTGCGAACCCGGCGCGCTGGGCGGGTCGGTTTGTCGACGTGGTCATTACCGGCGTGAGCCACTACACCCTGCGCGGCCAGATGGCCTGCAGCGAACCGGCCGGCGCCGGGCCGAAATGAAGGCTCCCTCGCTCGAATTCGCCTTTACGCCCGTCGACAACCGGCGCCTGGCAGCACTGTGCGGTTCGATGGATGCCAACCTGCGCCAGATCGAGACGGCGCTGGACGTGGCCATTGCACGGCGCGGTGAGCGCTTCTCGGTCAGCGGTGAGCGCGAGCGCATCGAGCTGGCCGCACGCGTCCTCAACCGCTTTTATGCCAAGGCGCACGGCGACGTGACGGTCGAGGAAATCCAGCTGGGCATCGTCGAGATGGCGCATGCGCGCGCCGGCGGCGGCAGCGCCACGGCCGCCGGGCCGGGCGATGCGGCGGCGGAAGAAATCGTCCTGCATACGCGTCGCGCCGACCTCAAGGCGCGCACCGAGCGCCAGGCGCAGTACATCCGCCAGATGCTGACCCACGATATCTGCTTCGGCGTCGGGCCGGCGGGCACCGGCAAGACCTACCTGGCGGTTGCTTGCGCGGTCGATGCGTTCGAGCGCGACCTCGTCAAGCGCATCGTGCTGACGCGGCCGGCGGTCGAGGCCGGCGAGAAGCTCGGTTACCTCCCGGGAGA
>DASUDU010000232.1:0-16258 GCA_036275435.1 Usitatibacteraceae bacterium
GCCCTCGACTACGCGTTCCAGAACGGCGTCATCCACCGCGACATCAAGTCGGCCAACATCCTGCTGTCCGACCGCGATGAGATCAAGATCTCCGATTTCGGCACCGCGCAGATTTCGCAGTCAACGCACACCCAGATCGACGGCTTCGTCGGCTCGCCGGCCTACATGGCGCCGGAGCAGATCAACGAAGAGCCGCCCACCGTGCAGTCCGACATCTACTCGCTCGGCGTGGTCATGTACGAGCTGCTGGCCGGGCGGCTGCCGTTCCAGGCGGCCAATTCGGTGGCGATGATCAACAAGATCCTCAACGAGGAGCCGACCCCGCTCAAGCTGATCCGTCCCGACATCCCCGACAAACTGGTGGAAATCGTCGAGACCGCGATGGCCAAGGACGTCGCCAAGCGCTACCCGGCGTGGTACGCGATGGCGCGCGACCTCGCGGAGACTTTTCCGCAGCTCGAGAAGTTCTCCTTCGAAATCTCCTCGGCGGAGAAATTCAACGCACTGCGCAAGCTCGACTTTTTCAAGGAGTTCCGCGACTCGGAGCTCTGGGAGGTGCTGCGCGGCGCGATCTGGGAAACGCACAGCCGCGAGCAAAGCCTGCTCCTGGAAGGCGACGTCGGCCAGGCGTTCTTTGTCATCGTTTCCGGCCAGGTCAAGGTCATCAAGGACGACAAGCTGCTCAACGTCCTCAAGGACGGCGACTGTTTCGGCGAAATGGCTTACCTGTCCGGTGATCGCGCGCGCCGCACCGCGTCGATTATCGCCGTGTCCGAGGTGCAACTTCTGCGCATCCAGGATGTGCAACTGGAGCAGCTCTCCGACGCCTGCCAGTTGCGCTTCAACCGGCAATTCCTGAAAACCCTGATCGAGCGTCTCGCCTGGACCAGCAACGTGCTTGCGCAGGTCAAGAAGTAAGCAGGGCACCGCGAATCCAGCACTTACTGGACAACGCGGCATTGCAACAAGTATCGTGAAATAATTTCGACTTACCGGCGCCATACCGCCGAATCTGCCGGGCGTCGCTTTGCTTGGCTCGCCTTCGGAGCACTTCATGATTGCATTCTTCAAGTCGCTTTCGATCAAGTCCCTGCTCTACCTGTTTGCCGGGGTGTCGGGACTCGTCCTGCTGGTCGTCGGGATTTCCGCGGTCGTGGGCACCAACTCGTTTCGCGGCATTGTCGAAAAATCCACGCTCAACGCCGACCTGCTCAGCCACACCGCCGACATCGGCAAGAACCACGACGCCATCCGCGCCGACATCGTCGCCTACATCCTGGCCTTCGAACGCGGTGAGTCCGGCTGGCAGGAGCAGTCGGAAAAGGCCTTTGCCAGCCACAAGCAAAAGCTGCGGGAAGCCCTTGCGGAAACCGAAAAACTCGAGCTTGGCGGAGAGGTCAAGGCCGCGCTGGGCAGCGCGCGCCCGGTCCTTGAAGAGTACGTCAAGGATGCCGAGAAGCGCATGGTCGATGCCAAGAGCAACCTGATCGGGGTCATCGCCGAACTGCCCGAGTTTGAAAGGCGCTACGCCAAGGCCGGCGCCGCGATCCAGGCGCTGGCGGTTGCCGCACAAAAACAGAACGCCGCGTTCCAGTCGCAAACGCAATCGAGCATGACGGCGATCGGCGGCACCGTAGTCACGGCCCTGCTGCTCGGCCTGGCGGCCATTTGTCTCGCCGCGTGGTGGACGCACCGCATGGTCTCGGCGCCGATTGAGCAGGTGCTCAAGGCCACCGAGGACCTGCGCTCCGGCGAGGGCGACCTGACGCGCAAGCTGCCGCAAATGCAAGGCGAGTTCGGCCAGCTGTCGAGTTCCATGAACGGCTTCATCCGGCAACTGCACGACCTGGTCGCGCAGGTGGCGCTCAATGCCGGGGAAATCGCCAACGCCGCGCGGCAGATCAGCGCCGGCAACACCGACTTATCGGCACGTACCGAGGAACAGGCATCAACACTCGAACAGACCGCCTCCAGCATGGAGGAATTTACCTCCACCATCCGCCACAACGCCGAAAACACCAAGTTGGCCGAAGGGCTCGCCCTGTCGGCATCGGATGCAGCACAAAAGGGCGGCAAGATCGCCATTCGCGCCGTCGAGAAGATGGCCGCGATCAGTTCCAGTTCGAAGAAGATCGGGGAAATCATCGGCACCATCGACGCGATCGCCTTCCAGACCAACATTCTCGCGCTCAACGCGGCGGTCGAGGCGGCTCGCGCGGGCGAGCAGGGGCGCGGCTTTGCCGTTGTGGCGAGCGAGGTGCGTGCCCTGGCGCAGCGCAGTGCTGCCGCGGCCAAGGAAATCAAGGAACTGATCGGCAATTCGGTCGACCAGGTCTCCGAGGGCACCAAGCTTGTCAACGAGGCCGGGCAGTCCATGCAGAACATCGTCGTCGGCATCCAGCAGGTCACCGATATCATCAACGAGATCTCGGTCGCCTCGAACGAGCAGGCGCAAGGGATCGACCAGGTCAACAAAGCCATCGTGCAGATGGAAGGCGTGACCCAGCAGAACGCCGCCCTTGTCGAGCAGGCCGCCGCCGCCGCCGAGTCGATGCGCGAGCAGGCCGAGACCATGCAGGAACTGGTGGCGCGCTTCAAGCTTGACGACGCGGGCCTGCGCGAACAGCAGATCCGCTCGAGGCGGACGGCGGCGCTTGCGGACAGCAAAGCGCGCCCCGGCGCGTTGCGCGCCACGGAGGGACGGGCCCCGAACCCGGCGCTGCCCAAGGAAACCGACGACGGCGAGTGGCAGGAATTCTGAGTGCGCCTCGCCGCCGCGCGAACTAGGGGTTTCCCGGAGAAGTTTGTTTCCCGGGGCTCCTGCCGTCCGGTTGCAAGGTCCGGGACGGGACGTCCGACCCAATTGCGAAACGGCAGCCAATGATGCTGCGTCCGTGCGGCGGAAAGCGGGTCCGCGACGGACGGCTCTGCAAACGCCCGGAGAAACCTGGCGAAACAGTTCCAAGCCCTTGATACAAGGCGGTTGGAAGCGGATAAACTAGCCGCATCCTGCCATAGGCCCAACCGGCGCCTACGCGCCCTCGTGCATGAAAAGACCGACATGAACGCAACTTCCACAGACAGCGTACAGGCCGCTGGCGAATACCTGACGTTTACCTTGGGCGGCGAGGAATACGCCATCGACATCCTCAAGGTGCAGGAGATTCGCCGCTATGAGACGGTCACGCGCATTGCCAACGCGCCTGCTTTCGTCAAAGGTGTGGTCAACCTGCGCGGCGTGATCGTGCCGATCGTCGACCTGCGCATCAAGTTTTCGCTGGGCGAGGCGGCTTACAACGAGTTCACCGTGGTAATCGTGCTCAATATCGGGCGGCGGGTGATCGGTGCCGTGGTCGACGGCGTCTCGGAGGTCGTGACGCTGGCTGCGGGCGATATCCATCCGCCCCCGGATTTCGCCACGATGGACACGCGCTATCTGGTCGGGCTGGCGACGATCAACGAACGGATGCTGATCGTGCTGGACATCGAGCGGCTGATGACCAGCTCGGAAATGGCGCTGATCGAGCAGGCGGCGGCATGAGCGAGCGCGAGGGCGGGTCGTCCGCCTACGCCTCGTTGCTGTCGCTCCACGAGCTGGCCAGCCGGCTGGGCTCCCAGGTCGATTCCGCGCATCGCGAGATCGGCGAAACGCGCGCGATCCTCAAGGATGCGATCGGCCGTCTGATGCCGGCCTTCACGGCAATGCGTGCCTCCGACGCGGCGCCGGTGATGAACCCTTCGCGGCGCGAGGCCTTTTCGGCGCTGCAGTTCCAGGACATTTCCGATCAGCTATTGGCGCACGCGCAGGGCCGCCTGGCCGCCTTGCAGGCAACGGTTCGCGCCCTGGAGCAGGCCATCGATGCCGGTGGGCGCGATCCGCAACGCATCCAGCTGCTGCTGCAAACCGTCGAGCAGGCCAACGACAGCCTGGCCGGTCTGGACCTGAGCCTCGTCAAACCGGTGGGCAAGGCCCACCTTGGCACCGGCGACATGGAACTTTTCTAGGACGCAAAGCCACAATATGAAGACCATCCTGACAGTCGACGACTCCCCTTCCATCCGGCAGATGCTCGCCTACGTGCTGTCGAGCAACGGCTACCACGTGCTCGAGGCCTCGGACGGCGAGGAAGGCCTGGCGCTGGCCAAGGCCAACCAGGTGGACCTTGTGCTGACCGACCAGAACATGCCCAAGATCGACGGCCTCGGCCTGATCAAGGCATTGCGCGCCCTTCCCTCCTACAAGACCACGCCGATCATGATGCTCACGACCGAGTCGTCGCAGGCACTCAAGCAGCAGGGGCGCGAGGCCGGCGCCACCGGCTGGATGGTCAAGCCGTTCGATCCCGACAAGCTCCTGGAGATGCTCAACCGGATCCTCGGGCAGTAACGGCCGCAGCCGAGATTCATGGCACTGGACCTTTCCCGCTTCGCCAAGGCTTTTTTCGAGGAAGCCCACGAGCACGTCGGCGCCCTCGAGTCGCTGCTGCTGAACATCGACATCGCACGGCCCGACCACGAGGCGCTCAACGCGATCTTCCGCGCGGTGCACTCGATCAAGGGGGGGGCCGCCGCCTTCGGCCACAAGGCACTGGCCGAGTTCACCCACGACTTCGAATCGATCCTCGACCGCGTGCGCAAGGGCACGCTGGTCCTGAACAAGGCGCGTGTCGACGCCTTTCTCAAGGCCGGCGACGTCATGCGCCAGCACCTGTCGGCAATCGAGAACGAGCAGCCTGCCGACCTCGCCGCCATGCAGGCCATGCGCGTGTCCCTGCTCGCCCTGGCCGAGGATGCGATCGCCGATGCCGAAGTTTTCGAAGAGCCCGCGCAGCCCGTGGCCGCGCACGCGCCCCCTCGCTACACCATCAGCATCGATGTCGAGCGCGCCAGTTATGCCGATGTCGAGGCGCTCGATGCGCTGAAGGCGGACCTGGGCGGACTGGGCCAGATCCGCGACTTCGGCAGCACCGCCGTCGACGAGAACCGGCTGCAGCTGGTGTTCGGCCTGGACACCGACCTCGACGCCGAGGAACTGCGCGAGAGCCTGGAATTCGTCGTCTCGTCCGAGTCGATGCAGATCCACGCCAACGAGCGGCGCGGCAGCCGGGCCGCAACTCCCGCCGATGATGAAGAAGGCAGCTACGGGTTCTTTGCCGCGCCACCGGCGGCCGCTTCGCCTGCGGCCGCAGCGCCGCCGCAGGACCACGAAATCCACCTGGCCACGCTCACCGACGCCAGCTCGATCCGCGTCAACGTGGCCAAGGTCGACCAGCTGATCAACCTTGTCGGCGAGCTGGTGATCGCCGAGGCGATGATCGCCCAGGCCGGCCATGCGCTGGATCCGGAAAACAAGTCCGCGCTCGGCGCCGGGCTGTCGTTGCTCGAGCGCAACACCCGCGAGCTCCAGGAGGCGGTGCTGGCCATCCGCATGCTGCCGATCAGCTTTGTGTTCAGCCGGCTGCCGCGACTGGTTCGCGACCTGGCCGACAAGCTCGGCAAGCAGGTGCACCTGGAGATGCTCGGCGAGGAAACCGAGCTCGACAAGAGCGTGATCGAGAAGATCGCCGATCCGCTGACGCACCTGGTGCGCAATGCACTCGACCACGGTATCGAGGAGCCGGCCGAGCGCATCGCGCGCGGCAAACCGCAGATCGGCCGCATGTCCGTGCGCGCCGCGCACCAGGGCGGCAACATCCTGATTGCGGTCAGCGACGACGGTGCCGGCCTCGACCGGCAGAAGATCCTTGCCAAGGCGCGCGCCCAGGGCATGTCCGCCGACGAATCCTGGGACGACGCCGAGGTCTGGCAGTTGATCTTCGCCCCGGGCCTGAGCACGGCCACGCAGGTGACCGACGTTTCCGGACGCGGGGTCGGCATGGACGTGGTCTGGCAGAACGTGCATGCGCTCGGCGGCAATGTCGACATCAGCTCGACCGCGGGACAGGGCACGACGATGACCATCCGCCTGCCGCTGACCCTGGCGATCCTCGATGGCATGTCGGTGCGTGTGTCCGGGGAAACCTACATCCTGCCCCTGGCCAACATCATCCAGTCGATCCAGCCGGGACCGGACGCGATCAAGACGGTCAATGGCGCCGAACTGATCATGGTCCGCGGCGAGTACCTGCCAATCACCTCGCTGGCGCAGACCTTCGGCCTGGCCGAGGGCAGCGGGTCCGACCGCGACATCCTGCTGGTGCTCGAGGACAGCGGCCGGCGCGCCGCGATCCGCATCGACGAACTGCTCGGCCAGCACCAGGTGGTGCTGAAAAGCCTCGAGGCCAACTACCGCAAGGTCAAGGGCGTCAGCGGCGCGACCATCATGGGTGACGGGCACGTTGCCTTCATCCTCGACGCACCCTATCTGGTGAGCCTGGCCCATTCGCAAGCGCAGTTGAAGACCGGCGAGCGGCTTGCCGCCTATGCCCATGTCCACTAGGTTTCTCCACATCGACAGCATCCTGGTGCGCACGGAGGAAGGCACTGCGAAAATGCGCGCGCGTTCCTCGGACCTCACGCCGAAGCTGCGCTCGGTGCTGTTCCTGATCGACGGCCGCCACAGCTTCGGCGAACTGCTGGACCGCGCGGGAGCCCTTGCCAGTCTGCTCGAGTCGCAGATTCGCGAACTGGTCGAGCTGAAGATGGTCAGCATCGTCAACAGCGACGAGGGAGGGCGCGACCTCGACCACCCGGAATCGACCAAGCCGAGCGGCGTGCGCTCCCGGCCCAAGGTCGAGGACATCCCGCCGGTGGTCGCGGCAAAAATGCAGCTGATGCTGCGGCTCGAGCAAACCACCAGCGCCGACATCGACATCCTCGGTGCCGAACTGCTCGAGGCGAAGACCCTCAAGGAGCTCGCCTACACCGCCAAATCGATCACCAACCGCCTGTCGATGTCGGTCGGACTCGAGCGCAGCCAGCGCTTCTGGCGCGAGGCCAAGGAAATCCTCACCGCCTGGCGCGACATTTCCGCGCGCACCGAGGAGGCCAATCCGTGATGCACGCGCAGGACACGGCAGCAGCCTTGCCGGTCGCAGAATTTCCGGATATGCAAGATCCGATGCGCGCGTTCGATTTCACCGACCGCGACTTCAAGCGCCTGCAGAAGATGATCTTCGACCTGGCCGGCATCTCGCTCAACGACAGCAAGAAGGCGATGGCCTACAGCCGCCTCGGCAAGCGCCTGCGCAAGCTTGGCTACGAGAAATTCAGCGCCTACCTCGATTTCGTCGAGGCGCAAACGCCGACCGGCGGCGACGAGTGCGTGCACTTCATCAATGCCCTGACCACCAACCTGACCTATTTCTTCCGCGAGGCGCACCACTTCAAGATCCTCACTGACCACCTGCTCGAGCAGTATCAGTCGGAGCCGTTGACGGTGTGGAGCGCCGCCTGCTCGACCGGCGAGGAGCCCTACTCGATCGCCATGTCGGTCATCGAAGCTTTCGGCTCCGACGCGCCGCCGGTGCGGATCATCGCCTCGGACCTCGATTCGGAGGTGCTCCAGACCGCGGCGGCCGGCGTCTACCCGATGGAGCGCGTCGAAAAGCTGCCGCCGGTCCAGCTCAAGCGGTTCTTTCAAAAGGGCGCCGGCGCGCAGGAAGGCTATGCGCGTATCCGGCCGCAGGTGCGGCGGCTGGTCGAGTTCCGCCAGGTCAACCTGATCGGTGACAGCTGGGATATCGAGGGCCCGCTCGACGCGATCTTCTGCCGCAACGTCATGATCTACTTCAACAAGACGACGCAAAAACAGATCCTGCAACGGTTCGCTCCGCTGCTCAAGCCGAGCGGCCTGCTGTTTGCCGGCCATTCGGAGAATTTCTTCTACAACGCGGGCGACACCTTCCGCATCCGCGGCAGAACCGTTTACGAACTGGCCACATGAACGACACGTCCCCATCGCCCGGCTTCACGCAGGCGCGCTACTACGACAAGCACTTCAAGATGGATGCGGCCAAGATCCTTCCGGGCGAGTATTTCGCGACCGACCGCAACATGCTGCTGGTGACCGTTCTCGGCTCGTGCGTCGCCGCCTGCATCCGCGACGTGCGCGCCGGAATCGGCGGCATGAACCACTTCATGCTGCCCAAGACCGAAAAAGACCCGGCCACGCCGATCTCGATGTCGGCGCGATACGGCTCGTTTGCCATGGAAATCCTCGTTAACCAGCTGCTGAAAATGGGCGCGCGGCGCGAACACCTCGAGGCCAAGGTGTTCGGCGGCGGCAACGTGCTGCGCGGCTTCACCAGCAACAGCATCGGCGAGTCGAATGCCGATTTCGTCATCGAGTACCTGCAAAATGAGAAAATCCCGATTGCCGCCGAAGACCTGCTCGGCATGAACCCGCGGAAGATCTACTTTTTCCCGGCGACCGGAAAAGTCTTCGTCAAGCGCATCCGCGAGCTGCACAACCACACCATCGTCGAGCGCGAAAGCGAATACAACCTCCGGCTGCGCGACGCGCCGATCGGCGGCGACGTGGAACTGTTCAAGTAACGCCTCAAGAAACGCACATGAAAATCAAAGTCCTGGTCATCGACGATTCCGCGCTGATCCGCAACATCCTCAAGGAGATCATCAACGAGCAGCCCGACATGACGGTGGTCGGCGCCGCGCCGGACCCGCTGGTCGCGCGCGAGATGATCCGCACCCTCAACCCGGACGTCCTGACGCTCGACATCGAAATGCCGAACATGAACGGCCTGTCGTTCCTCAAGCGGCTGATGCGCGTGCGGCCGATGCCGGTGGTCATGCTTTCCTCGCATACCCAGGAGGGTTCGGACATCGCCTTCCGCGCGCTGGCCATGGGCGCGGTCGACTTCGTCGGCAAGCCGGTAGCCGGCGAAGGCGGCGAAGAGGACTACCCGCACCTGATCGTCGAAAAGATCCGCGCCGCGCATGCCGCGCGCGACAAGATCGTACCGCTCGACATCAGCCGCGCGGTGGACGCCGACGAGGTGCTGCCCAACATCGGCAACAGCGCCGTGACGCAGAACAACATCATCGTCATCGGCGCCTCCACCGGCGGCGCCGAGGCGCTCAAGGACATCCTCACGGCAATGCCCGAAGACTGCCCGCCGATCCTCATTGCGCAGCACATGCCCGGCACTTTCACCAAGCTGTTCGCCAAGCGCCTCGACGGCCTGTGCAAGATCGCGGTCAAGGAAGCCGAGGACGAGGAACCCGCACTGCCGGGGCATGCCTACGTCGCGCCGGGCGGATTCCACTTGCGACTCGAACGCTACGGCAAGCGCGGGTACGGCATCAAGCTGTCGCAGGATCCGCCGGTCAACCTGCACCGTCCGTCGGTCGACGTGCTGTTCGATTCGGCGGCCGAAAATGCGGAAAGCGACGCGGTCGGCGTGATCCTCACCGGCATGGGCAAGGACGGCGCGCAAGGCCTTCTGCACATGCGCCAGAAGGGTTCGTTCACGCTGGCGCAGGATGAAGCCACTTCAATCGTGTTCGGCATGCCCAAGGAAGCCATCGAACTGGGTGCCGCGGTTGCGGTCGCGCCGTTGCCGATGATCGCGCGGCGCATCCTGAGCCACCTCGCGGGGGCCGACTCGCCGGCCGGCGTCGCGACAGGCGGAAAGATCGGCGTCTGATGCGCATGCAACGCGCCTTCGCCACCGGCGTGATCGGCGCGCTGCTGCTTGCCGCGTGCGCCACGCCGCCGCAGATTCCGGCAGCAACGGCGCCATCCGCGGCTGTCGCCCCGGCCGCGCCCGCACCGCTGGACATCGAATTGCTTGCCGGCGACAACTGCGGTGGAGCCGCGCCGGTGCGGTTTCGCAACGATGGCACACCTTTCCAGCTGTCGCTGTGCGTCACCACCCAGCTCGAAGCGATCTGCGGCAGCACCGTCAAGGTCGAGCCGGACGACCCGGCAGACTCCGGGCTGTTCGAACTCATCGGCGTGTCCTATCCGGCACTGCTCGACGACCCCAATTCCAGGCTGAAATACCCGATCCCGGTAGTCACGCCGGTGGTCAGCGCGGACCTGGGCAGCACCGGCGGCAATGCCGGCATGCCGTCGGGGAACCGCGTGCGCATCGGTACCTGGACGCTGCGCGCCAACGCCGGTGCAACCAAGCCGGCCTACACCTTGCGGCTGGACCGCAATGCAAGCCTGGGGATGCGCAAGGACGGCACCTGCGGCAACGCCTACGAAGTGGCGATGCGTGGTTCGGTGACGCTGCAGCGCAGCAGTGGACCGTAAAAGTCCAGAACGGGCGCGGGTTTGCGGACGAAAACGCCCGGAACGACACGCCAGTCAACGAGTTTGACTCTTGGATCTCGCGCAGCCATGCCGGCCAACGCGCGCAGCACCTTGGCCGCAGCCTAAGGCGCGAACGGCACGATCACGCACACCGCCTCGGCAGCAATGCCCTCGCCGCGCCCTGGAAAACCGAGCTTTTCGGTCGTGGTCGCCTTGACATTGACGGCACCGGCCTCGATGCCCAGGTCCGCGGCAATGTTGGCCACCATGCGCCCGATGTGCGGCGCCATGCGCGGCGCCTCGGCGATGACGGTGGCGTCGACATTGCCGATGGCGTAGCCGCGACCGCGCAGCAGCGCCGCCACCTGGCGCAGCAACTCGCGGCTGTCGATGCCCTTGAAGCGCGCATCGGTGTCGGGAAAGTGCCGGCCGATGTCGCCCAGCGCCGCCGCGCCGAGCAGCGCGTCGCAGATCGCATGCAGCAGCACGTCGGCATCGGAGTGCCCGAGCAGGCCGCGCTCGAAGGGAATCTCCACGCCGCCGATGACACAACGCCGCCCGGCCACCAGTTGATGCACGTCGAAGCCGTGCCCCACGCGAATCGCGCTCATCCTGTCTCCCTTGCCGCCAGCAGCGCCTCGGCCATCGCCAGGTCCTCGGCGATGGTCACCTTGAAATTGCGGCTGTCGCCGGGCACCAGCCGCGGCGCGCGGCCGAGCGCCTCGACCGCCTGCGACTCGTCCGTCGCCCCGGGAAAGCGCCGCAGCGCCTCGACCAGCAGCTTCAGCGGAAACAGTTGCGGGGTCTGCGCGCGCCAGATGTGCTCGCGCGACAGCGTTTGCGCCACCCGGGCATCTGTGCCGGCGCGCTTGATGGTGTCGGCCAGCGGCACGGCGAGCAGCCCGCCGTCTTCTTCGTCCAGCGCCTCGTCGATCAGCTGCTCGATTCGCGAGGCGGCAACCAGCGGCCGCGCCGCATCGTGCACCAGCACGCGGGCATCCGGCGCGAGCCCTGGCGCGATGGCGAGCAGGCCATTGAGCACCGAGGCCGCGCGCGTGGCTCCGCCCACACGCAGCACGTCGACGCCCGGATGCAAGTGCGCCACCCAGGCATCCCAGCCGGTGTCCTGCGGCGAGACCACGACCACCGTTCGCATCACGCGCGGCACCGCGGCGATCGCCGCGAGCGCATGGTGGATCAGGGGCTTGCCGGCCAGTTCGAGGTACTGCTTGGGACGCGCATCGCCGAGGCGGCTGCCCGTCCCTGCTGCCGGCAGCAACGCAACGATGTCGTGGGAGGGCCGCATGGGGGCGCATTATCGCACCGCGTGGCGGCCCGGTGCGCCCGGCGGCATGCCGTAAACTGCGGCCGAATGTGCCCACACCCATGCGCCGACTCCCATTTCTGATCGCCGGCCTTCTGCTCGCGTTCGCCGCGCTGGCGCTGCTGGCATGGAAGGCCTGGCGCGACGATCCGCCGCGATGGCTCGGCAGCCCGCTCAAGCCGCCGCGGGCCGGCGGGGAGCTGGTGATCCTCACGCTGCGCGGCCCGACCTCGACGCATGCGTTGAACAAGGCCGGCGGCCAGACCGCGCAGACCGGCTTCGAACACGACCTGGCCTCGCTGTTCGCCGCGGAGCTGGGCGCGCTGCCGCGCTTTCGGGTGATGGCCAGCCACAAGTCCCTGATCGAGGCCCTGAAGGCCGGGCGCGGGCATCTGGCGGCGGCCGGCCTGCCGGTGAACGAGGCGCAGCGCGCCGATTTCGCCTTTGGTCCACACTACCGGTCGATCCGCTACCAGCTGGCCTGGCGGATGTCCGAGCCGCGCCCGAAATCGCTGGCCGACATCACCGGCAAGCGCATCAGCGTAATCGCCGAAACGCCCGCGCACGACCTGTTGCGCGAGCTGACCGGCGAGTTTCCCGGCATCGGCATCGACGCCCTGCCGCACGAGTCCGAGCCGGACGCGTTGCTGCAGCGCGTGGCCGAGCGCGCCGCCGACTACGCGCTCGTCGACTCGGTGGCGTTGGCCGTCAGCCGGCGATTCCATCCCGAAGTTGCTGCCGCGTTCAGCGTCGGCCGCGAAAGCCGCGTTGCCTGGCTCTTCGGGCCGGCCGCCGACGCCGACCTGCAGGCCAGCGCGCGGCAGTTCTTTCGCAAGATCCGCGACAACGGCACCCTTGATCGCCTGGTCGACCGCTACTATGGGCACCTGTCGCGCCTGCAGCCGATCGATTCCGGGACGCTGATCGAACGCATCAACACCACCTTGCCGCGGCTCAAGGCGCACTTCCACGAGGCGCAGGAAGTCAGCGGCATCGACTGGCGCACGCTGGCCGCCGTCGGCTACCAGGAGTCGCACTGGGATGCGCTGGCCACTTCACCGACCGGCGTGCGCGGCATCATGATGCTCACCGAGGACACCGCCGACCGCATGGGCGTGAAGAACCGGCTCGATGCGCGCGAGTCGATCCTCGGCGGCGCGAAGTACCTGGCCTTGCTGCGCGACCTGGTGCCGGCGCGCGTGCCCGAGCCGGATCGCACCTGGTTCGCGCTGGCGGCGTACAACCAGGGCTACGGCCACCTGGAGGACGCGCGCATCCTCGCGCAGCGCCAGAAACTGAATGCCGACTCCTGGTTGGACGTGCGCAAGGTCTACCCGAAGCTGGCCGATGCGGAAGTCGCCGCCACCCTCAAGCACGGCCTGGCGCGCGGCGAAGAGGCGGTACAGTTCGTCGAAAACGTGCGCAACTACGCCGACATGATCACGCGGCTGGAGCGCCCGCACGATTTCGAGTTGGCGCCCGAGCGCACGCTCACCGGGGAGTCGCCTCAGCCGGGTTCGAGGCTCAGACTGGGCAAGTGAGCCGTGTCCGCCCACACGGCCAGTTGCCAAGGCTCGCCGGAGGCATCGATGCGGTTGATCGCCACGTTGGGGATCTCGACTCGGTGCGGGTGTTCGAGCGGCAGCGCGTTGAGCCAGCGGTAGACCACCGCCAGCACCCCGCCATGCGTGACCACCAGTACCGTCCGGTCGCCGTGCGCCGCGGCAATGCGCTGCAGGCTGGCGACCACGCGCTGGTGAAACACGCGGCGCGACTCCCCGCCTTCCGGAGCGAAGTCGGCATCAATGGCGTGGGTGCGGGAAAACAGCAGTGGATAGCGATCCTGGATTTCGGCGTAGGTGAGCCCCTCGCCGGCGCCAAAGTTGCGTTCGCGCAGGCCCGGATCCGGCCGGATCGCGTGTCCGGATCCACCCGCCAGGATTCCTGCGGTGCGCCAGGCGCGCGGCAGGTCGCTCGACACCACCGCATCGATGCGCTCGGTCGCCAGGCGCGCCGCGCAGGCTTCGGCCTGCGCGATGCCTTCGACGGTCAGTTCGCTGTCGCTGTGGCCCTGGATGCGGCCCTGGCGATTCCACTCGGTTTCGCCGTGGCGGATGAGGATCAGGTGCGTCGGCATCGGCTCACCGGCGATGGACGTGGATCGCGGACATGACGATGCGCGTCAAACCGGCTCGAGCCGGCTGGCTCCGCCCATGTACGGCACCAGCGCAGCGGGGATGCTGACGCTGCCATCGGCATTCTGGTAATTCTCAAGGATCGCGACCAGTGTCCGCCCGACCGCAAGGCCCGAGCCGTTGATGGTGTGCAGCGTCTCGGTTTTGCCCTGCGCGTTCTTGAAGCGCGCCATCATGCGCCGCGCCTGGAAGGCCTCGAAGTTTGAACAGCTGGAGATTTCGCGATAGGCGTTCTGCGCCGGCAGCCAAACCTCGAGGTCGTAGGTCTTGGCCGAGGAAAACCCCATGTCGCCGGTGCACAGCAGCATGGTGCGATACGGCAGTTCGAGGCGCTGCAGGATCGACTCGGCGTGCGCCGTCAGTTGCTCGTGCGCCTCGACCGAATGCTCCGGCGCCACGATCTGCAGCAACTCGACCTTGTCGAACTGGTGCTGGCGGATCATGCCGCGCGTGTCCTTGCCGTAGCTGCCGGCCTCGGAACGGAAGCACGGGCTGTGGCAGGCAAACTTCAGCGGCAGGTCCTTCAGATCGGTGATCGCATCGCGCACGAAGTTGGTCACCGGGTATTCGGCGGTCGGGATCAGATACAGGTCGCGACCTTCGATCTTGAACAGGTCGTCCTTGAACTTGGCCAGGCTCGAGACGCCGTCGGCGCACTCGCCGCTGACCATGTACGGCACATAGACTTCGGTGTACCCGTGCTCCGTGGTGTGCACATTGAGCATGAACTGCGCGATCGCCCGGTGCAGCCGCGCGACGCCCCCCTTGAGCACCGAAAAGCGCGCGCCGGACAACTTGGCAGCGGTGTCGAAATCCAGCCCGCCGAGTGCCGCACCGACATCGACGTGGTCCTTCACGGCAAAGTCGAAGGCGCGCGGCGTTCCCCATTCGCGCACCAGGGCGTTATCGGCCGCGTCCTTGCCCTCGGGCACTTCGGCGCGCGGGATATTCGGGATGGTGCGCAGGAAGTTACTGAGAAACCCCTGCACCGCGGCAAGCTGGCCCTCGTTGTCCTTGAGTTGATCGCCAAGCCCGGCAACTTCGGCCATCACGGCCGCAACGTCCTCGCCCTTGCCCTTGAGGATGCCGATCTGCTTGGAAAGCGCGTTGCGCCGGGCCTGCAGTTCCTCGGTGCGGGTCTGCAGCTTCTTGCGATGATCCTCGAGGCTGTGGAAAGCGGCAACGTCGAGCGCGAAGCCGCGCCGCGCCAGGCCGGCCACGACGCTGGGAAGGTCTTTGCGGAGTTGCTGGATGTCGAGCATGGGAAACCTCTGATCTGTTGCGATTTTCCGTGTGTCGCTCCCACGACAGCGGAAATCCACTCTTCATCTGAAAAATGGCTTCCCGTTCGCGCGGGAACAACACCAATGGGGAGGACGTGCGGGCGCGTTATCCCTTGCGGGAGCGCGAGACGGAGCGAAAATTCGCCGGGAGCAGGAGGAAAACGGCCTTCATGGCTTCGATTTTCCATCAAGTTCGCGAAGGTGCGCAAGTTTCTCGCGAATCTTCGCCTCCAGCCCGCGATCGGTCGGGCGATACCATTCCTGGCGCACCATCCCCTCAGGCAGGTAATTCTCGCCCGCCGCATACCCCCCGGCCTCGTCGTGCGCATAGCGGTAGCCCTTGCCCATGCCCAGGTTTTTCATCAGCTTGGTCGGCGCGTTGCGAATGTGCAGCGGCACCGGGCGCGAGCCGTCCTCGGCGATGAAGGCGCGCACCTCGCCATAGGCGGTGTAAATCGCATTCGATTTGGCCGCGATGGCCAGGTAAACGATCGCCTCGGCCAGCGCCAGTTCACCCTCGGGGGAGCCGAGCCGCTCGTACACTTCGGCCGCGTTAAGCGCCAGTTCCAGCGACCGCGGGTCGGCCAGGCCGATGTCCTCCACCGCCATGCGGATCATGCGCCGCGCGAGGTAGCGCGGGTCGGCGCCGCCGTCGAGCATGCGGCACAGCCAGTAGAGCGAGGCATCGGGATCGGAGCCGCGCACCGCCTTGTGCAGCGCCGAGATCTGGTCGTAGAAATCGTCGCCGCCCTTGTCGAAGCGCCGCCCGGCGCGGGTCAGCACACGGTCGACGAAGGCCTCGTCGATTCCTTCGGCATGCGCATGACCGGCTGCCGTCGCCAGTTGTTCCACAAGATTGATCAGCCGCCGGCCGTCGCCGTCGGCCATGCCAACCATGCGTTGCGCCACCGTTTCGCGATTGGCGCCGCGCAGCCGCCCGTCCAGCCGGGCTTCGCCCGCCGCCCGCTCAAACAGCTGCAAGAGAGCCTGCTCATCGAGCGGCTTCAGCACGTGCACCGTCGCGCGCGAGAGCAAGGCGTTGTTCAGCTCGAACGACGGGTTCTCGGTCGTTGCGCCGATGAAGGTGAACAGTCCCGACTCGACGTGCGGCAGGAAGGCGTCCTGCTGGCTCTTGTTGAAACGGTGCACCTCGTCGACGAACAGGATGGTGCGGCGGCCGAGCGACCGGCGATTGAGCGTCGCGCGCTCGACCGCCTCGCGGATTTCCTTCACG
>DASUDU010000233.1:0-16067 GCA_036275435.1 Usitatibacteraceae bacterium
CCCGATGCCCGGCAGCAAGGCCGTTGCAACCAAGTTCATCACCCACTGGCACAAGGCCGCCAAGACCCTGGTCTATGACGTGCAGCCGTTGTCGATCAAGATCCACGGCAACGTCGCCTTTGTCCACTATTACTACACGCAAATCCAGCGCGACACCGCCGGCAAGGACAAGCAGACCTCCGGGCGCTGGACCGACATCCTGATGAAGCAGGGCGACAAGTGGCTGCTCATCGGCGACCAGGGCGGACAGACCTCCAAGGACTAGACACACCCCCGCGCTTGCGGCAAAGGACCCGGTGCGTTTCCTTTGCCGCAGGGCTCGCACCTCCCGCCCATGCCGCGCAAGGTTGGTCCGACCCTAAGGTGGATCGATTGAGTTGATCGACCTTGCCGGTTTGTAACCGCGGACACCGACCCGTTGACGCTCGCCACCCACGAGGACCATACTGGTTTGTCGACGCAACGGAGGCAGCCATGAACGCGATCGTCGCCAGTCTGGCCCTGCTGTTGCTGGCCGCCTGTGCCAGCGCGCCGCTGGAAATCAGGCGAGAGGACCTGTTCCGCGATTCCGCGTTCGGCCCGCCGGTGCGCACCCTGAGCCGCGCCGAGATCTTTTCGCTCTCGCCGGTCATGAAGTCCTACCTGGAGCAGGACATCAGCCGCGAGGCGCGCGTCAAGGGCCGCATCCATGGCCTGATCGACACCCTCTACACCCCCGGGCAGCTGCGCCTCGACTATGACTCGACCTACACCCGCACCGCCCGCGAGGCCTTCGACTCGCGGTCCGGAAACTGCCTGTCGCTGGTGATCATGACCGCCGCCTTCGCCCGGGAAATGGGCTTGCCGGTGCGCTTTCACAATGTCTGGACCGAGGAAACCTGGACGCGTTCCGGCGGCGTGCTGTTCGCCTCGGGCCACGTCAACCTCACCATGGGCAGCATCAATTCGAGCACGCGCACGCGCATCGGCGAGGCCGCGCCGCTGACGGTCGATTTCGTGCGCCCCGACCCGAACTTCCTGCAGCGCTCGTGGGAAATCGGCGAGCAGACAATCGCCGCGATGTTCATGAACAACCGCGCCGCCGAGGGGCTGGCGCGCGGCAACCTCGCCGAAGCCTACTGGTGGGTGCGCGCGGCCATCGACGAGGACCCGCGCTTCTTTGCCGCCCACAACACCCTCGGGGTGATTTACCGGCGCCAGGGCAACCTCGAGCAGGCCGAGCGGGTGTTGCGCTACGTGCTGGCGCGCGAGCCGGGAAACCTCAATGCCATGTCCAACCTGGCCATCGTCCTGGAAGGCGCCGGGCGCACGGCGGAATCGGTGCAACTGGCGCGCGAAGTCGAGCGCCTTCGGCCATTCCCGCCGTTTCACTTCTTTGACCTGGGCATGGGCGCGATGCGCGACAAGGACTACCCGAAGGCGCGCGACCTGTTTCTCAAGGAGGTCGAACGCGCGGCCTACAACCCCGACTTTCATTTCTGGCTCGGTGCGGCCTATGTTGGCCTGGGCGACCTGAAGCGGGCGCAACAGCACCTGGCAATGGCCGTCGAAAACAGCACGACCGGACGGGACCACGCCATCTATGCCGCAAAGCTCGACTGGATCCGCCACCAGGAATCGCCACGGAACGCGCGGTGAACCCGCCCACCGCAGAACCGGCCGCCAGCATCGCCCGCTTCGGTTTTCGCAAATGGTACGAGCGGCAGCTGATCGATAGCCACCTGGCGCTGATCAGCTGCATCCTGACCATGGTGCTGGCCGCGGCGAGCCTGGAAGCCTTCACCTTCCCCGCGCCGGTCACCACGCTGGTCACTTTTCTGATGGTGTTCTGCGGCGCTTGCTATTTCGCGTGGCTGAGCTGGCGGCGCTACCGGCGCGTCATGCTGATGGCCTGGCGCTACGGCGAAGCGGCGGTGTGCAAGAACTGCCAGACCTACGGGCGGCTGGAAGTGCTCAGCTCCGGCGAACGCGAGCCGCTCGACGAGGATGGCGGCGGCGGGGCATGGATGCAGGTCGCCTGCCGGCGCTGCCGCACGCAATGGCGGATGCCCGAATAGTGCGTTAATCCCGGCTGCGGGTGGCCGGCCTCAGAATTCCTTCACCACGTGCTGCTGGCGGCGCGAGACCGCGAGCCGCTCCGGGATGCCGCGAACGATCGCCTGCCAGTGTCCCCCGCTTTCACCGTCCTCGCCCCCGGTGGCGCGCTCGAACCCGGCAACCGCGCGCGTCGCGACCAGCGTGTTGCGGTGGATGCGCGTGAACAGGTCGCCGAATTCCTCCTCGAGCCGGGTCAGCGATTCCTCGACCAGGTACTCGCGCTGCGCGGTGCGCACCGTGACGTACTTGAGCTCGGCCTTCAGGTAAAGAACCTCCTCGATCGGCACCAGCAGGATCTTGCCGCGCTCGTGAATCGACAGGTGGCGGCGTTTCGAGTCGGTCGCGCCGGCGATCGCCTCGGCCTGTGCCGGCCGGATCGGCGCGGCCTTTTGCAGTGCCGCCAGAAGCCGCTCGAGGCGGATCGGCTTGAGCAGGTAGTCGACGGCGTTCAGTTCGAAGGCTTGCACCGCGTACTGGTCGTATGCAGTGGCGAAGATCAGTTTCGGCGGGCGTTCCATGCGGGCGAGGTGGCGCGCCACCTCCAGCCCGTCCATTACCGGCATGCGGATGTCGGTGATGACGATGTCGATCTGCCCCTCGTTGATGACCGCGACGGCCTCGACACCGTTGATCGCCTCCCCGGCGATGGTCAGGGGAAACGACTCGCGACAGTCGTCGAGCAGGTCGGAAAGGCGCCGCCGCGCCGGGAGTTCGTCATCGACGATCAGGACTCGCGAAACCATCAGACCTCCTGCTGTTCGGCCGGCAACGTGATCGTCACCACGTACAGGTCACCGCGAACCTCTGCGGCCAGCGAGGCCTCGGCGTCGAAGTGCAGCTGCAGGCGCTCCTTGATGTTGGCGATCGCCATGCGGTTGCCGGTGACGTGCGACGATCCGGAATGATAGGGGTTGCTGAGGCGGATGCAAAACTGCTTGCCGGCGGGCTGGACTTCGATGGCCAGCGTACCGGTGCCCTCGCGCGGCTCGATGCCGTGGTAGACGGCGTTCTCCAGCAGCGGCTGCAGGATCAGGGGCGGCACCATCGCGCGCGCCGGTGCACCCGCCAGGTCCCATTCGACCTGCAGCCGCTCGCCGAGGCGAATCTGCTCGATCTCGAGGTACTTGCGGCACAGCGCGATCTCGTCGGCCAGCGGCACCAGCTTGCGGTTGTCGGCCATCAGCACGCGGAACAGGTCGGACATGTCCTCGAGCATGCGCTCGGCGCGGCGCGGCTCGCTGCGAATCAGCGACAGCACGGCGTTGATGCTGTTGAACAGGAAGTGCGGGCGGATGCGCGCCTGCAGGGCCTGCAGGCGCGCCTCGATCAGGGCCGGCGACAGCGCCCGCGAGCGCAGGTCGAAGTAATACAGGACCACTGCCGTGGCGCCGCCAAAGAACAGCGCGAACTGCCAGGCATCGGGAGTCGTTGCGAACAGCGGGAAGTGGGCAAGGCCGTAGAAAAACCCCGCGCCAATCAAAGCTTCCAGCACCAGGATGGCCAGAACGCCTTGCCAGTACTGGAGTCTTGCCAGCAGCGGGCGCATCGCGCAGACCCCCAGCAGCGAGGCGATGATGGCCGGCTGCGCGACCACCGAAATCAGCAGGAACTGCTGCCAGACTTCCCGCCCGCTGCCGCGAACCGCCGCCGCGGCCAGGCACAGCGCATTGACGATCACCAGCATGCGCAGCATGATCCCCATGTTGCAGAAATTGGGCAGGCGGCGCGTCGGCGCGGGGGTCGGCGCGTCGGGGGTTTCGGGTCGATGACTTATACTGGCCATGGCCCCATTCTGTTTGAATTCCGTCGCCAAACACAACGCCTTATGTCCGAGAAAACCGACCAGCCGGCCGCCGCGCACTTCTCCGGCCGCTTTGCCGAACCCGTCGCTGAACGGGTCAAGCGCTTCACCGCGTCGGTCGGCTTCGACCGCCGGCTGGCCGAAATGGACATCCGCGGCTCGCTGGCGCATGCGCGCATGCTGGCCAAATGCGGGATCATCAGCGCCGCGGACCTTGCCGCCATCGAGCGCGGCATGGCGGCGATCGGTGCCGAAATTGCCGGCGGCACGTTCGAGTGGCGCCTCGACCGCGAGGACGTGCACATGAACATCGAGGCGCGGCTGATCGAGACCATCGGGGAAGCCGGAAAGCGCCTGCACACCGGGCGTTCGCGCAACGACCAGGTCGCCACCGACATCCGCCTCTGGCTGCGCGACGAGATCGATGTGTTGATCGGCCTGGTCCGCGACCTGCAGCGCGGTTTTGCCGCCCAAGCCGCGGAGCACATTTATTCGGTGATGCCCGGTTTTACCCACCTGCAGGTGGCCCAGCCCGTCAGCTTCGGCCACCACCTGATGGCCTACGTCGAGATGTTCGCGCGCGACGAGCAGCGCCTGGCCGATTGCCGCAAGCGCGTCAATCGGCTGCCGCTGGGTGCCGCGGCCCTGGCCGGCACCAGTTACCCGATCGACCGCGAGCAGGTGGCGCGGGAGCTGGGTTTTGACGGCGTGTGCGAAAACTCGCTCGACGCCGTTTCCGACCGTGATTTCGCCATCGAGTTCGTCTCCGCCGCCGCGCTGGCGATGACCCACCTGTCGCGCTTTTCCGAGGAACTGATTTACTGGATGAGCCAGAGCGTCGGCTTCATCAGCCTGCCGGACCGGTTCTGTTATTCCAGTTCAATCATGCCGCAGAAGAAAAACCCGGATGTCCCGGAGCTGATTCGCGGCAAGACCGGGCGCGTCAACGGGCACCTGGTTGCCCTGCTGACCCTGATGAAAGGCCAGCCGTTGGCCTACAACAAGGACAACCAGGAGGACAAGGAGCCGCTGTTCGATACCGTCGACACGCTCAAGGATTGCCTGGCCATCATGGCCGACCTGGTGCCGTCGATCCAGATCGACCGCGCGACGATGGCGGCCGCGTTGAGCCGCGGCCACGCGGTCGCAACCGACCTGGCGGACTACCTGGTGCGCAAGGGCATGGCGTTCCGCGATGCCCACGAGGCGGTCGCCCGCGCGGTGCGCGAGGCTGAATCGCGCGGCGTTTCCATCGATGCCCTGCCCCTGGACGCGCTGCGCCAATTCGCGCCGATTGCGGGCGAGGATGTGGCGCGCTGCCTCACGCCGGAAGGCTCGATGGCCTCGCGCAACCATGTCGGCGGAACCGCGCCGGAACAGGTACGGGCGGCCGCGCACCGGGCGCTCAAGCGCTTGGCCTAACCATTGATGGCCGCGCCGGCGCGGCGCGCTCACTCCTCGTCTTCGTCCTCGTCCTCTTCCAGCACCGTTCCTTTGGGAACATGCAGCCAGCAGATGCGCCGTGCCTCGGGGCCGGACAGCCGGTCGCCCATCAGGCCGCAACGATAGGCGCGCGCCGACAGGCGTTCGAAGTGGCGGCAGCCGTGGCAGGCGCCGAAGCCGCGGCTTTCGTTGTCATCCTGGAAGGTGGTCAAGGTTTCGCGCAGCGCCGAAACGGCATTGCGGATGCGGTTGGGGCTGATGTTGCGGGTGGCGTGCTGCCAGGCCAGTTGCGGCTGCGCCTCGCTCAGGAACTGTTCCCCCGCCGATGACAGGCGCAGGCGCACGACGCGCCGGTCGAGGTCATCCTGGTAGCGCTCGACCAGACCGCGGCGGTCGAGCAGCAGCAACGATTGCGACATCGTCCCCTTGGTCAGGCCGAGGTATTCGGCCATCGCCTGCGGCGTGTTGGAGTAGCGGTTGGCGCGCGCCAGGTATGCCAGCGCCTGGATGTGCACCGGCTGCAACTGCTCGTCGCTGGCGACGCGGCGAAACTCGGCGCGCATCAGGTTGGCGAGCCGTTCGACGAGTTCAAACAGGACTTGCGGGCTTTTGTCCAAGGCGGGAAAGGGAAACGGTCGAGGGGGTTGGCGTTGTGGCGTTGGCGCGCGTTGTGGCGAGCCGGCAAAAAAATGGTTTCGAGTCGATACTGTTGCGGCCTGGATTTGTGGCGATGCTTTTTGGTATTGACCCGATACTAACCCGGCCGCGCGGGGAATTCAAGGGGCCGGCCGATCACGGCACCCGCTTGTCAGCGGCGGGAAGTTGTGACAGCGATGCCGGACCCGGATTGCGCCGAGACGACATGGCTGAGCAGCGCGTCGAGGGTCTGCGCGGAGCGCGTGTCGCGCCATGCGCCATCGATATGGCGGAAGTGGAATCCGCCGGATCGCGCGGCGACCCAGATCTCCCGGTTCGCGGTCTGGCGGTTGACGATGACCTTGCTGCCGTCGGCAAACTCGATGGTGAGGATGCCGCCGGCCAACTCGCAGTCGATCGGCGCGCCGGACTCCTCGATGCAGCCCTCGATAGCGTCGAGCACGGCATCGACGGCCTGGTGGAATTCACTTTCGTTCATCGAACGATCCCCCGCGCAATGCTCGTGCTACCATCCTCGCGACCGGCCCGCCCTGTCGTGCGCGCCACCTTCGTACCTTCGTACCGACCATGATTCGTCTCCTTCGACTCGCTTCGATTCTAGCCGCAGTCCTGGCCCTGCTCGGCGCGTGCGGACAGAAAGGCCCGCTCAAGCTGCCGCCGGAAACGCCGAAGGCGGCGCGGGCGGCGCGCTGATGCCCGAGCCCGGCACCTTCGGCGTGCGCCGCGACGCCGCCAGCGGCCGCCTGTGGATGGAAGATGTCGACCTGGTCGCGCTCGCCGCGCAGCAGGGAACGCCCTGTTACGTCTACTCGGAGGCCGCGCTGACGCGCGCCTGGCAGGCGCTCGATTCGGCGCTGGCCGCGGCGCGCGCCGGGCGCCCCTACCTCATCTGCTACGCGGTCAAGGCCAACTCGAACCTCGCCGTCCTGTCGTTGTTCGCGCGGCTCGGCGCCGGCTTCGACATTGTTTCGGGTGGCGAGTTGCTGCGCGTGCTCAAGGCCGGCGGATCGGCGGCCAAGGTGGTGTTCTCCGGCCTGGGCAAGACCGAGGCGGAAATGCGCATGGCGCTCAAGGCCGGCATCAAGTGCTTCAACATCGAGAGCGAGCCGGAGCTGGAGCGGCTCAACACCGTGGCCGCGTCGCTCGGATTGCGCGCGCCGGTCAGCCTGCGCGTCAACCCGGATGTCGACGCGCGCACCCATCCGTACATTTCCACGGGACTGAGGAACAACAAGTTCGGCGTGGCCTTCGAATGGGCGCGCCGCGTCTACCAGCGCGCGGCGGCCCTGCCGAACATCGACGTGGCCGGAGTCGACTGCCACATCGGCTCGCAGCTGACCGACGCCGCGCCGCTGCAGGAGGCGATGGCGCGCCTGGTCGCGCTGGCCGACGAACTGGCGCTGGCCGGCATCCCGATCCGCCACATCTGCCCGGGCGGCGGCATCGGCATCACCTACCGCGACGAACGGCCGATCGACCTGAAGGCCTATGCGCGCGCGTTGCAGGCTGCCCTCGGCGAGCGCCGAGTCGAGCTGCTGCTCGAGCCGGGGCGCGCGCTGGTCGGCAACGCCGGCGTGCTGCTGACGCGCGTCGAATACGTCAAGGACGCGCCGGACAAGCGTTTCCTGGTGGTCGACGCGGCGATGAACGACCTGATCCGGCCCGCGCTCTACCAGGCGCACCACGAAGTGCTCAACGCCTCGCGCGACGGCAGCGGCGGCTCGCCCGTCGACGTCGTCGGCCCGGTCTGCGAAAGTTCCGATGTGCTCGCCGCCGCGCGCGCGCTCGACGCGCAGCCGGGCGACGTGCTGGCCGTGCTGTCGGCGGGCGCCTATGGATTCGTCATGTCCTCGAACTACAACACGCGGGCGCGCGCAGCCGAAGTCCTGGTGAGCGGCAGCCAGTCGCGCGTGGTGCGCCGACGCGAGACGCTCGAGGACTTGATCGCCCACGAGAGCGCCTGAACGCGTTTGCGGTGCCGCAAACGGCCTGCACGGGTCGCGATGCGCCGGATGATGGTGTCGACTCGCTACCAACTCGCGGAGCCTGTGTGCAAATAATCGGACTTGACAGCAACGAATACTGGTGTTCAAAAAATCTTTTGATCTAGAATCCGCTTCACCAAGTGCCCGTGCTGTTGCAGTCCACTTGCTTTTGTTTTTCAGGAGTGTGCTTCTGCGGCCGGGTTGAGGGTGGCCGCATTTTTATCTGTCTGCACGCCACTTCTCGATCGTTCATCTGAACGCAGGCTTGGTAGGAAGCAGCAACACCGTTTCCTGCTGAACAGCAATTCGGTCCAACCATCGAAAGGAGCATGACATGGCAACAGCCAAGAAAAAGCCGGCCGCTAAGAAAGCCGCAAAGAAACCGGCCGCAAAGAAGGCAGTGAAGAAACCGGCAGCGAAGAAGCCTGCCGCGAAGAAGGCAGCGAAGAAGCCTGCTGCGAAGAAGAAACCCGCTGCAAAGAAGAAACCCGCAGCGAAGAAGAAGCCCGCTGCAAAGAAGAAGGCTGCAGCGAAGAAGAAGCCCGCTGCAAAGAAGAAGGCTGCAAAGAAGCCAGCCGCAAAGAAGAAACCAGCCAAGAAGAAGGCTGCCCCCAAAAAGAAGGCTGCAGCGAAACCCGCAGCGGCACCAATGGTCACCCCGGTAATCACGCCGCTCATCAAGCCGATGGGCTAGTCGTACCCGGTCGATCCGTTCCCGGCGGCCTGGTCCGCCAACTCCGCCAGGAACGGATCATTTCCATCATGTCCAGTCTTCCTTCCCCCAGCGCAACGCGCCGGTCGACATCCCGGCCACGCAATATCCCGCGTTCGCGCCACGAGCGCCCCAAGCGCTGATCCTGCGGCGCGCCGCCGCGGATTTCGGTTGCCGCCGGCTGACTGCGAGCCGCCTAGGCTTGCGGATCCCGGGGTGATGCGTCCTGGTCGGACGCCGGCTTGCGTTTGCTTGCCCCGCCGACGATCGTGAGCAGCGCGGCAGCCGTCATGACGTAGAGCAACGGCACCAGGAACACCAGGTCGATGCGAAAGGCCCACCCCGGCTGGCTTCCCGCCACCGCCTGGATCTGCGATTCGTATGCGGTGAATATCCACCAGCACAATCCGGCGAACATCGGCGCGCGGCGAAACAGCGACGCATCGAACACGGCGCCGCACGACGCATGCTGCCAGATGCCCGCGGCGAGCAATCCCAGCCCGAGCGCGACCCCCGCCAGCGGCCAGCCGGCAACCAGTCGCGCCGGCCCGAAGAAGATCCAGTCCAGCAGCGGATTCATGGCAGCTGCGCCCGCGGCATGCGTTCCAGGATGATCTGCGTCTTGCGGTTTAGCGCGGGCGTGCTCCGGTTGCGGTCGTAAAAGCGCGGCCGGGTCACCATCGCGGCCATGCGCGCCGCCTGCTCGGCTGTAAGGCGCGCGGCGCTGGTCCCGTAGTAGTGCTGCGCGGCGGCCTCGGCGCCAAACACGCCATCTCCCCATTCGATCACGTTCAGATAGATTTCCAGGATGCGTTCCTTGTCCATGATCCGCTCCATCATCACCGTGATCAGCGCTTCCTCGCCCTTGCGCAGGAAGCTGCGCTCGGCGGAGAGAAACAGGTTTTTTGCCAGTTGCTGCGAGATGGTCGATCCCCCGGCGACCACCTTGCCCTTGCGTTCGTTCTTCTCCCGCGCCTTCTGGATCCCGTCCCAGTCGAAGCCCTCGTGGTCGACGAACTTGTCGTCTTCGGCAACCAGCACCGCGCGCTTGAGCTGCACCGAGATCTTGTCATAGTCGATCCAGCGGTGGCGCAAGGTGGCCGAGGGATTCTTTTCCTGCATCACGGCGAGTCGCGCCTGCATGAATGCGGTGCTGCCTGGATTGTGGTCGACCCACCACCACAGCCGCAGTGCCACATAGCCGTTGTAGGCCAGCGCCAGCAACACCACCGCGCCGAGCGCGGCGGCCAGCACCTTGCCGATGCGGCGCATCATGCCGCGGGAAGTTGCCGGCGCAATGCCGCGATCACCGGCGCGGTCTGCGGGGCGACGGCGCGCCAGATGCGAAACGACTCCGCGGCCTGCTCGACCAGCATGCCCAGACCGTCGCCGGCCTGCGCGCCCTGCGCGCGCGCCCGCTTCATGAACGGCGTTTCGCCCTTGCCGTACACCATGTCATAGGCGAACGCACCCGGCGCGATGCACCCGCCGGGCAGCTCGGGCGCGGCATCCTGCAGCCCGGCCGAAGTGGCGTTGATCAGCACATCGAACGCGCCATCGGCCAGCGCCGCAATGGACCGGGCGCGCAAGCGGCCGCCGAACTGGTCAGCCAGCGCCTCGGCTTTCCCGGCGCTGCGATTGGCGATCACCAGTTCCGCGGGTTCGGTCTGCAGGAGGCTGTCGATCACGCCGCGCGCCGCGCCGCCGGCGCCGAGCAACAGCACGCGTTTTCCGGCGAGCGTCACACCGAGGTTGATCGTCAGGTCGCGCACCAGTCCGATGCCATC
Organism: Usitatibacteraceae bacterium; assembly: GCA_036275435.1. GTDB lineage: Bacteria > Pseudomonadota > Gammaproteobacteria > Burkholderiales > Usitatibacteraceae > UKL13-2. The sequence goes on from DASUDU010000233.1 coordinate 10,483, forward strand.
GGTGTTGTCGGCAGCGATCTTGCCGTCATGAAAGGTCAGCGTGTTGGCCGCTCCGGCCAGGCGCGCGCGTTCGCTGGGCGCATCGGATGCGCGAAACGCCTCGGTCTTGAACGGCAGGGTGACATTGGAGCCGCGCACGCCCTCGGCGACAAGTCGCGCCAGCGTTGCCGCAAAGCCGTCGAGCGGCGCGAGAACCGCATCGTAGGCAAGCTCCTGTCCCGTTGCCTGCGCGAACATCGCATGGATCTGCGGCGATCGCGAATGGGCAATCGGGTTGCCGATGACAACATAGCGCTCACGCATCGGAAAGGCCGTGCATCGGTTGCGGGAAAGGGATTGGCATCATTGTATTATGCAAGGGTTGCTGAAATGGCCTACGCACCATTGTTGTGCGAAACGTTACATTCTGCACCATTATTGTGCGTCTTGCGCCGCAACATGTTGTTTATCGTATAAAAAACAAAGCGTTACACGCGCTTTCGGCGTGGCACGCTTCCTGCTGTTCTGAACATTCCAACTTTCCCACTCGAATCCCCGATCCAGGAGAAAAACATGGCAGTCGCCGATGTATTGAAGATGGTCAAAGACAACGAAGTCAAGTTTGTCGACTTTCGTTTTACCGATACCAAGGGCAAGGAGCAGCACGTTACGGTGCCGGTCAAGGCGTTCGGCCAGGAAAAATTCACCGAAGGGCACGCGTTTGACGGATCCTCGATCGCCGGCTGGAAGGGCATTGAGGCCTCCGACATGATCCTGATGCCCGACCCGGCGACTGCGTTCATCGACCCGTTTTTCGACGAGTCGACGCTGGTGCTGACCTGCGACGTCATCGAACCGGGCACCGGCAAGGGGTATGACCGCGACCCGCGTTCGCTGGCGCGCCGTGCCGAGGCCTACCTGAAATCGAGCGGCATCGGCGATGCCGCGTACTTCGGTCCCGAACCCGAGTTTTTCATTTTCGACTCCGTCGAGTGGTCGGTCGACATGTCGGGAAGCTACTGCAAGGTCTTCTCCGAAGCGGCCGCGTGGTCGACCGCCGAGAAGTTCGAGGGCGGCAACCTCGGCCATCGCCCGGCGGTCAAGGGCGGCTACTTCCCGGTGCCGCCGGTTGACCAGCTGCAGGACATCCGTTCGGCAATGGTCCTGGCGCTCGAGGAAATCGGCGTTGAAGTCGAAGTACACCACCACGAAGTCGCCACCGCCGGACAATGCGAGATCGGCACCAAGTTTGCGCCGCTGGTGCAGCGCGCCGACTGGCTGCAGCGCCTGAAGTACGTCGTGCTCAACGTCGCGCACAGCTACGGCAAGACCGCCACCTTCATGCCCAAGCCGATCGTCGGCGACAACGGCTCGGGCATGCACGTCCACCAATCGGTGTGGAAGGACGGCAAGAACCTGTTCGCCGGCAACGGCTACGCGGGGCTGTCCGATTTCGCGCTTTACTACATCGGTGGCATCATCAAGCACGCCCGTGCGTTGAACGCGATCACCAACTCGACGACCAATTCGTACAAGCGGCTGGTGCCCGGCTTTGAGGCGCCGGTGAAGCTGGCCTACTCCGCGCGCAACCGCTCGGCCTCGATCCGCGTGCCCTACGTGCAATCGGACAAGGCGCGGCGCATCGAAGTGCGCTTCCCGGATGCGCTGTCGAATCCGTACCTGGCCTTCGCGGCGATGATGATGGCCGGCCTCGACGGCGTGCAGAACAAGATCCACCCGGGCGATCCGGCCGACAAGAACCTCTACGACCTGCCGCCGGAAGAGGATGCCAAGATCCCGACCGTCTGCTCCTCGCTCGACCAGGCGCTCGGCTATCTCGACAAGGACCGCGAGTTCCTCACCCGTGGCGGCGTGTTCTCCAACGAGATGATCGACGCCTACATCGAACTGAAGATGGCGGACGTGACGCGTTTCCGCATGACCACGCATCCGGTGGAATACGACATGTACTACTCGGCCTGATCGGGCAACCGGTCGCGGCAACAGGCGGGACCTTCGGGTCCCGTTTTTTTTGCGCGGCGTCCCTATGCAAACGCCCGCTGTGCGCCTGATGGCAGGATGTCCGAACGCAAAAACACCAGCACCGGCGCGGCTTTCCGGAGCAAACCTCCCCAAACCCCGCGCCAGTGCTTGGGTTTTGCCAGGGAGGCGCCGCGATTCGCGGCTCCCGCCCGGCCCGAACTACCTATGGTGTTCCGCCACGAGTTGACACACAACTCATTGAGTTGAAAAAGAAATTTTCCGGCCGTATGCTGTCAGACCCGCCACCTGTCATTTCACGCCCGGATCAGGCCAATCCAGCATGCGTCGCATCCTCGCTTTCACCAGTCTCCTCTTGGCCGCGGGCAGCGCTTGGGCGCAGGCCGGTTCGCAGGCTGCGAATTCGACGGTGATCTACAAGCATGTCGATGAAAGCGGGCGCGTCACCTACGCAAATGTGCCGATCAAGGGCGGCGTCAAAGTTGACCTCGAACCGATCACCATCATTCCCGCGACGCCTTCCGGTTCGCTCGTCGCGCAGCCCCCGATCGCGCGCATGACGCCGCCACCGCTCGAGCGGGTGACGGTCAAGGCACCCGTGGAAGCCGTCAAGGACACGCCATCATCCAATTTCACCATCGCGCCGCAACAGCCGCCGATGCAGCCGGTCGTGGCGACGCCCGTTGCCGTCACGGATGCGCCGACCACGCTGGCGCTGGCCGGCTCGAGCATCGACAACGCCACGCGCCTGGCCGAGCAGCGACGCAACGAACTGCGCCGGCGCAACCTCGAGGCCGACGTGCAATCCGAGGAGCAGGCGCTGGCCGCCGCGCGCACCGCCCTGGCCGAGGAACAACGCGGCTCAGGCCAGTTCCGCGCGATGCGCGCCGCCTTCATGGCCGGTGGCGACAGCGGTGCACAATCCGCGGTCGCGACGCCGGAAAAACGCGCCGAAATCGAGCGCCATTTTGAACGCGTGCGCAACCTGCAGGATCAGGTTGCGATGCACGAGGCCCAACTGCAGGGCTTGCGCCAGCAGCTCGCAACCCTGAAGTAGCCCACGTCTCCTTTCGATCGGGATGCCGATCGAATCTTGACGCCGGAAGTGATGAGCTTCCGGCGTTTTTTTCTGCGCGCGCGCCGTATCATCGTGTCTGCAGGCCGCACGGCGCGGTTCTGGCCCGCTTCTTGCTCATGCTGGATGAGCTGTCCATGTCCCTTCCATCCGTTTCGTCCTATGCCGGTCTCGACCTGTTGTCCACCGCGGTGCTGCTGGTGTCGCGCGCGTTCAACGTGATCCACGCCAACTCGGCAGCCGAGAACCTGCTCGGCGTGAGCACGCGCGGCGCAGCCGGGCAGGCGCTCGCGCGGCTGTTCCCGCCCGCGCTGGCCGGCAATGCGGCGCTGTTCGCAATGCTCGAAAAGGCCCACGCCTCCGGTGCCGGCGTCGGCGAAAGCGAACTGTCCCTCGAGACCATCGCCCAGCAGGCGCTGCACGTGGCCTGTTCGGCGACCCCGGCCGATGACGAACGCCTGGTCCTGGAATTCCACGCGCTCGACCAGCAGATCCGCATCGCGCGCGAGGAAAAGCGCCTCGAGCGGCAGGAGCTGAACCGCGAGCTGATGCGCAACCTTGCCCACGAGATCAAGAACCCGCTGGGCGGCATTCGCGGTGCCGCGCAGTTGCTCGCCGGCGAACTGCGCGGACTGCCGCGCGAGGGCGAACTGGCCGAATACACCAGCGTGATCGTCGAGGAGGCCGATCGCCTGCAGCGCCTGATGGACCGCCTGCTGGCGCCGCACCGCAGCCCGAAGCTGGCGCGGCTCAACATCCACGAGGTGATGGAGCGCGTGCGCACCCTGATCCTGGCCGAGTTCCCGGCCGGCATCGTGCTCATCCGCGACTACGACACCAGCCTGCCCGACATCATCGGCGACAAGGAGTCGCTGATCCAGGCCCTGCTCAACATCGCGCGCAACGCCGCCCAGGCGATGCACGGGCGCGGCACGATCCGCCTGGTCACGCGCATCGCGCGCCAGGTGACGCTGGCGCGCAAGCGCTACCGGCATGCCCTGCAGGTCGAGATCATCGACAGCGGGCCGGGCATACCCGACGCGCTGGCCGAACGCATTTTCTTTCCCCTGGTGTCCGGGCGCGAGGGCGGCACCGGGCTGGGCCTGTCGATCGCGCAGAACTTCGTCAGCCAGCACCAGGGGACCATCGAATTCGCCTCGAGCAAGAACGGCACCTGCTTCACGGTGCTGCTGCCGGTGCGCGAGAGCCTCAACCTACTGAATGGATAACATGCGTCCGGTCTGGATCATCGACGACGACAAGAGCATCCGCTGGGTCATCGAGAAGGCGCTCAGCCGCGAGGGCATCGACTTCGAGTCGTTCGAGTCGGCGCAGGCGAGCCTCGACGCCTTGCCCAAGCGCGCGCCGCAGGTGGTGATCTCCGATATCCGCATGCCTGGCGTGTCGGGAATCGACTTCATGCAGCAACTGAAGGCCAAGCTGCCCTCGACCCCGGTGATCATCATGACCGCCTACTCGGACCTGGACAGCGCCGTCGCGGCTTTCCAGGGCGGCGCGTTCGAGTACCTGCCCAAGCCGTTCGACATCGATCAGGCGATCGACCTGGTGCGACGCGCGCTGATGCAAAGCGCGCATCGGGACAGCGCCAGCCCCGACGAAGGGCCGTCGCGGGAAATCCTCGGCCAGGCACCGGCGATGCAGGAGGTCTTTCGCGCCATCGGCCGCTTGTCGCAGAGTCACGCCACCGTGCTGATCACCGGCGAATCCGGTTGTGGCAAGGAACTGGTGGCGCGCGCGCTGCATCGCCATAGCCCGCGCCGCGATGCCCCGTTCGTCGCCATCAACACCGCGGCTATCCCGCGTGACTTGCTCGAATCCGAGCTGTTCGGCCACGAACGCGGTGCCTTCACCGGTGCCGCGACGCAGCGGCGCGGCCGCTTCGAACAGGCCGAAGCCGGCTCGCTGTTCCTGGACGAGATCGGCGACATGCCTCCCGAGCTTCAGACGAGGTTGCTGCGGGTGCTCTCGGATGGTCATTTCTATCGCGTCGGCGGACACGCGCCGATACGTGCCAATGTTCGCGTCATCGCGGCGACCCACCAGAACCTGGAAGAGCGCGTGAAGCATGGCTTGTTTCGCGAGGACCTGTTCCACCGCCTCAACGTCATCCGGCTGAGACTGCCGCCCTTGCGCGAGCGTCGCGAGGACATCCCGCTGCTGAGCCGACACTTCCTCGCACGCAGCGCACAGGACCTCGGCGTCGAACCCAAGCGCCTCACCGAGGCCGCAGTCAAGTACCTGGCCACGCTCGACTTTCCGGGGAATGTCCGACAGCTCGAGAACCTGTGCCACTGGATCACGGTCATGGCGCCCGGGCAGAACGTCGATATCGCCGACCTGCCGTCCGAACTGCGCGAGACGCCGGCATCGGACATCGTCCAGAACGACTGGACCGAGAGCCTGGCACGCGAGGCCGATCAGTTGATCGCGCGCCAGCCGGGCGAGGTATTCGATCGCTTGTCCAAGGTATTCGAACGCACGCTGATCGAGCGCGCGTTGGCCGCGACCG